>JAYVOT010000833.1:0-4077 GCA_043757795.1 Chthonomonadaceae bacterium
TGCTAGCCGCCGGATTCGGAGGTACGCCGGTCTCAACTCGAAAAACTCTTCCTGTCACGGTCACCTGTTGACCGCCCCCTCCCCCGCCGCCGCTTCCGCAACCCATCATCGCGACGGATATAATGCCGAGTAGAGCGAGAAGTCCCGTTTTGAATAATATTCGTTTTTCAAAACCGTATTGCAACATGCTTTGTAGCATAGTCTGTATCCTTTATAGAATCGATCCTATCATCGATTTCTGAAAATCGGTTAATCGTCGCTCCGACTATAGTTTGCGCCTGCCCGTAAAAACGCTGTTTCAATGAGCTTGAAATCAGTTCATTTGTTGGAGCCTCTCTTAATCGCTCTTGCTGCAAGAACAGTAGCGAGAGAGGCTCCCGAATTACCTCGTAATCAAAGCAGGAATAATCTGTCGGGTCTGCGCGCCTTCGGGAGTTCTTGCCGTAACGCTGATGCGATAGAGTCCGCCAGGCAACGACCTTCCCTGATCGTCTTTCAAGTCCCACAACATTTGATTCGTACCCACAGCCGCGGCTCTGCCTTGAGACAGGCGTCGAACTGAGCGACCGTTCAACTGAATTTCAACCGTCGTCTCCGCAGCCGCGGAAAGCTCAAACGCGACTGTCATCCCGACCGATCTGCTGTTTCCAGATTCCACGCGCAAGTTTTGAACCTGTATCAGCGAAGGAGAGCGCGGCTCTGCAACGATCTGAAATCTCCTTGTCGTCTCAGCCTTTGCGGCTCTGAAAGAGTAGCTTGAAGTCGAGTTTATCAGTTGCCGTTTGCCGCTAGTCCTGTCGATTAGCGTCAAACGAGTTCCTCTTGGCAACTTGGCTGTGTCGTTCCAGGTAAGCGAGTAGTCTTGTTCGCCATTTGGAAGCGAGAGCGCAACGTCCCACTGCGAAGCGGAACTGATTCGGCGGAAGTCTGAAAGGAACTCGGAGCCGTTTTCAACTAAATTCCAGTCGTTGTGCATGAATCGAACGACGGGAAGGGCGGCGCGGGTGAAAGGCGGCGGGCTTGCGACATCTAGCGAAGGAGTGAAAGACTCCGAGGCTTTCGAAGACTGCCCGAACTGCACAATGCTTTTGTTGCCGGAGCTGTCGCTGAGAGTGAGCGGAACGCGCCAGAATCCTGAGTCGCTCGCAACATTTGAGGCGGCTCTTGTTTTGAACTTCGCTTTGCGAGTCGGAGCGTTCGGGTTCAGATAGGAGAGCGTCACTCCTTCCGTCACTAAAACTCGTATCCAGTATCCTTTCCAGGGTTCTAGAGTATTCTGCGGAAAGGCGGAACTAGGAGTTGAGAGGGTAATGTCGGCGTACCCGGTTGTAGGCGAGTAGGCGATAATTCCAGGGGAGATTAAGCCTTTCATGACTGCTTCCGAAAAAGACATAGCGTCGCCGCCGAGGTACTGAGCGAAAATCTGAGAGGAGGCATTAAGGTTGACGCTGTAGGGATTGCCGATTTGCACCCAGCCGAACTGCGCCGGAACGCTGATGTCCTGTTGAATGTCAGTACTCTGTCCCACAAGATTGACGCTGAGTCCTGATGCAGGAAAACTGCCCCAGAGTCCGTAGCCCGGTTGGTAGAGCGGAAGCGAAGGGTATCTCAAGTATTTATCCGTCGTAGTCGTCGGCTGAACATCCTGTCGATACTGCGCCAAAAGGAGTTTTGTCGGATCAACGCCCAGGGTTTTCGCGATGTCGCTTGAAAAGGGCGTGATCGGAAGCGAAAGCATTTGCGCGCCCGCAGGGAAAAGATGCGCGAGCGTGGTGGAAGGTCCCGGCGCCAAGAGTTGAAAGAGCGGCTCCACCCCTGCGACGGTGTTCGAGTTGGGTCGAATGAAGACGTTTCTTTGATAATTGATAGTATTTGTAGCGCCGGTCGGAGTGAACACGAATGTTGTGCGACTGAACCCGGATGGGACTGCTCCCACTCCTCCGAAGACCCCCTGATTGACGGTGAGGTTAAGAAACAGAATGCCATTGAAACCCACCGTGAGGGGACCGGAGTTTGCGCCGACTACCGTGCCGGAGAAGTTTGTGAATGAATCTGGTTTCGCGACTGTGCCGGTCTGTCCGGCAGGGAAGTAAACTCGAACCGCCTGACTATTGACTGGGAAATCCATTGCGACACGCATTGAGTCTCCGCCGCCGATTCCAACGAAGAACGGCGCAACCTTCCCAAATCCGTTTGTGATCGTCACGGTTTCAAACGAAGGCAGGAAGAGGCGGTTCGCAAAACTATAGTCCCAGTAAATCACTTGCGAGGTTCCGCTCAGATCTTTTTCATCGCCGACGCTGCTCGTTTGATAATAGACGACAAAAACCGCTGCGCCAGGCTCCACTTTGGTCACAGCATCGGGAAAGGTAGGTTGAGCGTAGACGAAGAGCTTCGCGCCGGGCGTAACGCTCGTATCCAAAACGTGCTGTTGTTCAAACCAGGTGTTGAAGTCCTGCAACTCCACCGTCGGAAGGACGCTTTTCGCCAGATTTCGCAATTGCGATGTGTCGTTTGCAACATTGGGGTCAGCGGCGACCGCCACATAGTATGCTGCGTTGAACTTCAGGAAGAAGTTTCTATCCTCGATATAACACTTCAACCAGGCCGTCGACGACATCTGCAGTCTCGGCACGAGCATTCCCGCTAAAGTAGTGATGATAAGCGGTTGCGCAGCTTTTGTCGGAGGAGAAAACGTGTTGTTTCCAAGTGCGGGCTGATTCAAAAGATCGTATCCGGCTGTGTAGAAAAAACCGTTTGCCGGATCGATTTTATTTCCGTTGTATAGCACATCTTGCGCCGCTATAACTGCCGCAGCTCGAGACATCCCCTGCTCCCAGGCGTCATAGGAAGTTCTCAGCGGACCGTGAAACGCCTGCGCCATGACTTGCGCCATCGCCAAAAACGTCGCTTGATCCTCTCGAAAAGTGGGGAAGTTGATCGTAACGTCCGTCCCGTTTATTATAAGAAGCGCCCCTAATACCTCGTCGTTCGATCCGAGCTTCGGGTCAAGGTTCAATACAGTGACTTTCCCGGTCCAGAGCGGAGTTCCGATGACTGACTTCAATTCCGGGTAGAGCAGTTGCACTAGCGCCGAAAGCTGAGCCGCCTGTTGAACCGACCAATGTCCTGTTACTGCGCCGTCAGTAGGAAACGAAAAGGTGATGTCGCCGGGAGCGCGGGTTCTGTTGATTTTCGGTAATGCGAGCCTTCCGCCGCTTCGAGCGATCGCAGCGGTCACAAGCGGCAAACTTCCTGTTCTTGGAATAAGCTTATATTTGCGCATGAAATCTAGCTCGCGCAGAATGGAGGGCTTTTGAGATTCTCTCTGATTGAGATACTGAGTTCGGGCGGTCTCACGAACTCCCTCAATATCGGAAAGGTTTTTTACATCGACAATCATCGCCGATTGGGGACCGTCGCTTACCGCTCGAAAAGGCGTATTTACGATATTATGATACGTCTGTTGCGAATGCGCAGAAAGCGAGCCTGTCATCGCAGCCATGATCGCTAGAGGAATCGACAGACGTTTGAGAGAGTTCTCGAAGAGTTTTGTGGGTAGTTTCAAGCGAAAAACCTCCTGAAAAACAAAATTTTGATCAAGTGACAGGTCAGAATCAAGACTCCGACTGAATGTTCGTTTCTAAAAGACGCGCAAATTGACTGAAGGTTTCGGAACCTCGTATCGCATCGATTCAAACAAATACCCCCCTGCACGCTCCTTCCAGGCAAGAGAGAGTGATGTTTCGGGGGGATAGAGTTGATCTTATTGTACTCTATGCCCTTCGATTTGGGGGAGAAGGGCATAATATCCATTTGCAAGAGAGTTCCATCGGAATAAGCTCTCATGAAACGCCGGTTCTTATTGCGCTACGAACTGTTGAATTGCGCTTACTGAAAAGGCGTTGCCGATTGCGACATCTAAACTTGTCGCCTGCGCCAGAACCGCCCAATAGTAGGTGCGTCCCGAAACGAGCGCAGGTCCCTGATATCTGAGCGAGGTCGTGGAAGCGGGAGCCGTATTGCTAGCGTCAGTCCAAATAGTCTGCACCCCGTTCTGCGTGTCCGTACTCGATT
>JAYVOT010000834.1:0-4069 GCA_043757795.1 Chthonomonadaceae bacterium
GTTCGAGACGATCCTGCCTTCATAACTCGCGACGTGCGTGAATAAAAATTTGCTGCTGATGTCGCCTGCAGCCCAAATGTGCGGAACGTCGGTGCGAAGATAGGGATCGACTTTCAGGCGTTTGCCGAAGTGTTCCAATCCGGCGGCAGGCAGATTCAGGCTTTCAACAGCGGCATTTCTGCCTATAGAGACGAGTATAGTGTCGCACGGGAGCAGGAGAGTCTCTTCAATAAACTCGCCGGTTTCCAGAGAATGTGATTTGTGAAGGACATGGATGATTTTCTCACCGTTCTCAACAGTGACTCGAACGGTTCGTGCGTTTGCGATGACCCTGATTCCTTCGCTTTCGAGGCATTCCGTTGCGATCGCTGCGATCTGACTGTCTTCTCGGAAGAGCGCGTGCGAATTTTTCTCGACGAGCGTCACCTCGGAACCGAATCGTCGGAACGTCTGCGCAAACTCCACGCCGATTGGTCCGCTTCCGAGCACTACGAGCCGCTTCGGAAGGTAGGGCAGATCGACCGCTTCACGATTCGTAATATATCCTGCTTCTTGAAGTCCAGGAATATCAGGGATAGCGGGAACAGTGCCGGTTGTGAGGAGAATCTGTTCCCCGTATATCGTCTCTCCGCCGATTTTCACTTCATGCGGACTGACGAAATGGGCGCGAGTCGGATAGTAGGAGGCTCCTAATTTTGAGAGACCGGCGTCTTCGGGACCCTCCCCTGAGACTTTTCGAATGACGGCGGCTTTGTATTCCAGCGCTTTCAAGTAGTCCTGAGATTTCACCTCGATGGAGATGCCGAACTTCTCTGCATCTTTGACAAGATGCCAGACCTGAGCGGCTCGGATCATCGCCTTCGTCGGCACGCAACCTGCCCAAAAACATTCTCCGCCCAACGCCTTCTCTTCCGCAACCGCAACGCGCTTCCCAGCTTTCGCTACCGTGCGCGCCGCCTTCAAACCTGCTGAACCGCCCCCGATGACAATCAGATCGAACTTCTGCAACTGGTTCTCCCGAACAAAATATTTCACAAAATCTTATACATGCACTGCCGGATTGAAGTCCGCATCTATGATTGAAAAACCTGCCTTCGCAGGTTGAGAGTGACGTTGGGTTGAAATCCTCGTCTGAGATGGAGAAACCCGCCTGTGCGGGTTGAGAAAATTCATGCTGATTGCATCAGTCCGCGATGGCGGACTTCTTAATTCCAGCGTCGGACTCTAGTCCGTACGTTCAACGGATTTCTGAAAAAGCATGGATGTTTTGACCGCTTCGTACCCGATACTCTTATAGAAAAGGTGCGCTTCTTCCCGGTGCATGCCGGAGCGCAGTCTCATACGCGTAAACCCGTTCGCTCTCGCCCATGCTTCAACTGCCTGCATCAAAGCGCGTCCCGTTCCTCTGCGTCGAAAATTGCTGTCCGTCACCAACCCGCCAACTTCCGCATAACCCTCCGATTCAAGCAAATGAACCCCGTAAACGTGCGCCCATCCGACAATTGCCTCGGTTTCATCTTCCACGACGAATATCGCGTTTTCAGGAAGGTTTAGAATGGTCTGAAAGCGTTCTATAATAATATCAGCGGTCGCAGGATAGCCCAACTGATCGCTGAGTTCCGCCACTCGCTCGGAATCCTCCACTTGCATAGTACGAACCAACATTCAGGTTTTGCCACATGTAGGCGCTTCGACACTTAGACCTACCAGCCCCAGAGAATATATCGACCGGCTCAATGGCATTCCTGCTATTGTCATTAGGACAAAGAATTCCAGCTTTCACCCGTACGAAGGACTTTCACATTTTGAACGCCTTGTCCGAAGACCAATCAGCCGCAGGCTGCTCAGGCGGTACTTCAGCGCCCGACATAAGAAGGCTATCGGGACAGGTAATTTAGCGCCCTGATCAATCGTCTGCGGCGTTCCGCCGTCCGCCGGATATTTTCAGAGCCTTTCATTTCGATCCTCACTTTTTGAGACAGAGGCAGTAGATGAACTTCTGCTCCGTTCCGAAAGGAGTCAAGTGAGTCTCTTGAGAATGTTCCAGTAGTTCAAAAGGCGATCCGAACACGGAGTGCAACTTGTCCGGAGTGTATCGCGTCACTTCCAAACCGCTGCAACGCGAAGGTCCGTCAGCGTCAAAAGTTGAGACGATGACGAACCCTCCGGGCTTGACTGAAGTTCGAACTTTTTCAACGTAGCTCACTCGGTCTTTTGCGTCTGTCAGGAAATGAAATACAGCGCGATCATGCCACACGTCGTAATGCGATTTAGGGAGAGACACGCTTGTGATGTCGGCTTCAATCCAGTTCACATTCTTTGAGCGAACAACCCCCAGTCTTCTTCTTGCGACGCTCAACGCGGCGGAAGAGATGTCCAGAACCGTGACGTTTTGATAGCCGTCTTCAATCAAGTCGTCAATGAGCGTTGACGCCCCACTTCCAATATCTATGACAAAATCATCTTTAGATCTGCAAACTGTTTTGATGAGACGCAGAGAAATCTCAGAGCGCTTTTGAAACCAGCTGACTTCCTCGGCAGGATGAGAGTGATAGACCTCTTCCCAATGCGCTTTCGACTCCATCATCGCCTCCTCGCCAGTCTATTTCAGGGCGATCTCGTACCAGACGGTTTTAGAGGCGGGAGAGATGTTGAAAATCAAAGCTCCGCCGCTAATCTTACCAGTGAAGCCGCCCGTTCTTTTTCCTGTTCCATCGAGCGCATAGATCATTGCCGATTTCATAGAAGTTTTGAGCGTCACAGTTCCTGTCATCGCTTCAGCTCCGGCAGGTCCTTCACCCCACATCTCGCCGACGGAGGTGCGATCCGAATTCCACTTCATCCCTTGATTCTCTACCCGCGCCAATGCTGTAAGCAACAGAGAAGAGGACAGATTTGTCGGCTTATTGTCCATCGAACTGAGCGAAACGACGCCAAAATCGTGCATTGTCGATCCAGCCGATACCTCGATTGAGAAGTCTTCCAAGTCGTTCTTTCGTCCGCCGATTTTGCCCAGAATCAGTTTCGAGTTTGTACTGTTCGCTTTAAAGGAGGCAGGCATGTTGAGATCTGTTTGCCAGGTGAGCGGCGCATTGTCGGGGTCGTTCTTGCGAACGGTTCTATTTTTTATTCCTATTGAATCAATCTCTTTGAGACGATACGAGAAACGATTTTTTGCAAGCGAAGTGGAGTTGAAATCGATGCCGGACCAGAGAGAACCGATATTCACACCGAATTTTGCGATCAGCTCTTTGACTGAGTTGATGGACGAGCCTCCAATGATCTCTTTCGAAATCGGCTTGATATCGCCGCGCAAGAAAATGCGAGCAGCCATGGGCATGAGCGCCATTTTGGCAGGGTTCGCGTCGATCGCGAAATAGTTCGTGAACTTCTTGCTTCCGCGATCCATTCCGTAGTCAAAAAGGTAGAAGCCGTCCCAATCTTGTGCCGCCGCAAACGCTGCGATCATCGGAACGCATTCCGCTTGATAATCGTTTGGCGCAGGGTGCATGTACTCGCTGACGGCGTAAGGCATGCCCGCGATGCGATACTGCGCGAGTTCGCCAAACACGCCTCCATTGGACGCGGCGTACATTCCCGTATTCGGGATATTCCAGTCATTTGGATCCCACTCTTTATGAGGGAAAGTCGGATGTTGCCAGTAAGAATGAGTGTCGATGAAGTCGTTGTTCGCCTCGCGGACTATTCCCGCAATCCCGCCGAAATTCGCTTGCGAACAGATCAGCATCGACTTCAGTTTCAGTTCCTCTCTCAAAAAGCGATTCATTCCAGCGGAGTAGTCGCTTTCAAGATCGACCAGAAAGGAAGTCCAATCTTTGCCTTGCGCCGACTCGTCTGAACGATAAGCAGGGATGTTTCCCGCCTCCAACACTAGGTTGTCCGGCAGGTGCGTCACAACTCCGGACATCAGCGAAATCCCGCAGAGATCGACTTTTCCGATCTCCGCTCCCAGGAAAAACCCGATTCGGTTGTGCCCCGAGTCCGTTTTGGAAGCGCGGAAGGAAACGGTGTGCGCTTGCCACTCAGTCGTCAGATTGACATCTTCTCC
>JAYVOT010000835.1:0-15408 GCA_043757795.1 Chthonomonadaceae bacterium
CCCCCGCATCGTATCCGGAAGTCGGAATCTCTTCAAACCCGAATACCGCCGTTCCAGCCTGATTGAACAACGAAGCCGTGGGGGCCGGGCGTCGCTTGAATCGTGAGACTGCCTGTAAGCATCGTCTCCTGCCCGTAGAGAGGTCGCGTCTCGCCTCTTCGCATCTGTACAAATCCGTCCGGCATGAGCTTCTCCTTTGTTTATCTATCCGCTTTTTGTCCGCCGCTACCCTGATCCGGAGGCCGCCGCAACCTCATCGCCGAAAGCGCCTTCAATCGCAAATGGTCTACCGCTTACGCAGCGATTGAAGACGGCAAAATAGACATCGACGCTCACAGAAAACTTCGAACAAAATACGCTCCGAAACCGCTTCCCGGAAAACGCCTGCTCATCGCGGGAGATGCAAGCTCTATCTATAGACCTGAATTCAGGACGTTGGAGGATCGCACCCACGTTCATGTTTGCAATCAGCCAAAGGGCGGCAAAGCGACAACGCCGGGACTTCAGCTCTCCTGCCTGATGACGGTGACGGATGAACCGAGCAGTTGGAATTATGCGCTGGATGTAGAGCGCATCTTAAGCGCAAAGATGCCTGCGTAGGGAATTGAGTACGACAAGCTGTTGCACATCGCAAAAAACTCAGTTGTAAAAGTGGGAATAGGCTGATCGTCCTCCGACCCCTTAAAAGGTTCGGCGAGGAATGGGACGAATACTTGTGGAGTTGGGTACGCCTGCCTGCCCGTGCCAAGTCCGACTTATCTCTATGTAAGTCCAATGACTACGGAAAAAAACAGGGACTTAATGAAGCATTATCGTCTGGAAGCAATTTTAAGCCAACATGCTTTTTCTGGAGAGTTTCTACGGCGGCAGGGGCGACGACTTCCGGATCACCCGGAGAGGTGGACGAAACGGGAGCGCCAACCGTTCAGGGCAAGCGAATCTTAATTTCAGCCAAAAATTAGAGCGCTAGCCCTGCTTCGTATTGACTATCGTGACGATTTTCATCTAAAATATAGCTATGTTAACTCCAGCCAAAATTGACTCTGCGTACACGCCCTCGTCTCGAATCACACTTTTCAGCGGCGACTGCCTGGAACTTTTGAAAACAGTTCCCGATGGCTCCGTCAAACTCATTGTGACTTCGCCGCCCTATAATATTGGCAAAGAGTATGAAAAGAAACTCAATTTAAATCGATACATTGAGCAGCAAAAGGTCATCATCAAGGAGTGTTACCGGGCGCTCTCAAATGATGGAAGTCTCTGCTGGCAGGTTGGAAATTTCGTTGAAAACGGCGCGATCACTCCACTCGACCTTGTGTTGTATCCGATTTTTAGCGAGCTTGAACTTAAGATGAGAAATCGGATCATTTGGCATTTTGAGCATGGCTTGCACTGTTCCAAACGATTTTCCGGAAGATATGAAACCATCAACTGGTTCACAAAATCGGACAATTACACTTTCAATTTAGACCCGGTTCGCGTTCCACAGAAATACCCCGGTAAAAAGTACTTCAAAGGTCCGAAGGCTGGTCAATATTCCGGCAATCCCCTCGGCAAAAACCCCGGAGATTTGTGGGTGATACCGAATGTGAAAAGCAATCACATTGAAAAAACCGACCATCCCTGTCAGTATCCGGTCGAACTCGTAGAACGTCTGACTCTTTCTCTTAGCAATGAAAACGATCTGATTTTCGATCCCTTTCTTGGAACAGGCACAACGATTATCGCCGCACTTCGACACAATCGGCGCGGAATGGGCTCCGAGATCGAACCGCGATATGTTGATATCGCAAAGAAAAGAATACAGTCGGAAGTTGAGGGTTCGTTAAAAACCAGACCCATGAACAAACCTGTCTACGATCCTATTCAGGCGGGGAACAGTTTGCGAGTATCGCCCTGGAGCGCAACTGAGGAATCGGCTCAACTCAAGCTGCTTGAAAGAGCGAATAAAGAGTACGACACGTGATATTATCAAAAATCTACTCTCATTTGAATGGGCTGGAATACTTGATGTTTCATAAACCTCATCTTTGGGAAGAAGTCAATCGCGTGATCGCTCAAGTGGACGCCGAAAAATGCAAGACAAAAGAGTCTAAAGAGAAAGGCATGATCGGGAAGTTGCTCTTTAGCCCGATCAAAATGAATTCTTCATTTAAAACCCTGCTGAGCGAAGCGAATTGGGAGGAGAGTCGTGTCAGCTATTGGGTGACTGGAGAGGAAAAGTTGATCCGAAAGATAATTTCCCTCGACGCACCGGAACAGAAACGCGAGATACAAGAGGCGGGGCAGACTCCAATATTCAGCTACAACCAGACTGATTTTGTAAAAGAGAGAGTGGCGATTGAAATCCAATTTGGCAAGTACGCTTTTGTCGCATATGACCTCTTTGTAAAGCACCTTGCGTTCTATGTCAGAGACCAAATCGATGTCGGCATTGAAATCCTGCCAATGAAATCTTTGCAATCTCAGATGAGTTCCGGTCCCTCTTACTATGAAGGCGAACTCTACAACGTCATTCGCAACGGCAGAGGAGTTCCGGCGGTTCCCCTTATCCTGATTGGCATCGAACCTTAGTTTTTACTAATGCATCCAATTGCCCTGCAACTGACTCGCCAAAATATCGCAACTGATTTCAATTCTGTCGCCGCTCCATCAAATCTCCACCGCGCCAAACCACTTCTCCTGCGAAACATTGATTTTCAACGGATTGATCAGGAGGTTGCCAAAACCTTCGAGTGCAACGGTCATCAAATCTCCTTCCTCCAATGAGATTCCAGCTCCGAAGCTGAAGTCGCCTGTCCCGAAGGAGTGAATACGAACGTCGCGGGTCTGCAATACAGGGAATATTTGAAGTGATGATACTCCAGATTTGCCAGGGTGCGCGTCATGTTCGCCTCTGCGGTTGGGCTAGCGCATCTAAATTTTTTGACCTTTGCATCTCATCAGCCAATAAAATTGATAGACATACCCCAATTTATGGTTGCCTACAGACCGATTTCAACGGGCATTTTCGATAGAGAAAAGGAATGAGTTTTAACTGTTGATCTTTGTTGACATGCGCTGAATTGAATTTAGATGCGCTAGCCTAGCCAACCGTCATTTCCAAGTTGACGATTATCCGTATCGAAGGGTAAACTAATATATATAGCAAAACGGGGTTCCGGGGAGCGTTCCCTAGAACCCTTTTGTACCGCAAAAATCTTTTGTTTGGAGAGTAATCGAAGATGAAAACCTATAACGTCGCTATCGTCGGAGCGACCGGAGCGGTGGGAACTGAATTTTTACAACTGTTGGCGTCGCGTGAATTCCCGTTGGAGTCGTTGCGCCTATTGGCTTCAGAGCGCTCGGTAGGGAGAGTTTTGAGTTTCCGGGGTCGCCCTCACGTCGTAGAGTTACTGGATGAAAACTCCTTCAAAGGAATCGATATCGCCCTTTTCTCCGCCGGCGGAACGCGCAGCAAAGATTTCGCGAGCGCGGCGGTGAGCGCAGGGGCGCTCGTCATCGACAACTCTTCGGCGTTTCGAATGGATCCGGACGTGCCGCTCGTCATCCCGGAGATCAACCCGGAGGACATCGGTTGGAATCATGGCATCATCGCGAATCCGAACTGCTCCACAATCGTCCTGCTGATGGCAGTGGAGCCGCTTCGCAGGCTCGCCCCAATTCGGAGAATCATCGCTTCAACTTACCAGGCGGTGAGCGGAGCCGGGGCGCAAGCGATAGGCGAACTGACGGAGCAGACGCATGAAGTTTTGCACGACAGACCGATTCAGCCTCGAATTTTTCCGCATCCCATCGCTTTCAACCTTTTCTCGCACAACACGAAAATCGACGCTACGGGATACAACGAAGAGGAGCGGAAGATGATTTATGAGTCGCGCAAAATCCTTCACGACCCCTATCTCAAAATTTCGGCCACCTGTGTGCGCGTCCCTGTCGTTCGCGCCCACTCGGAGAGCGTCAATATTGAATTCGAGGCGGGAAAACGTCCTGATTTGGACTCGATCCGTGAAGCTTTAAGCGCTTTTCCCGGCGTAGTAATCGTTGACGACCCGGAGAAAAATCACTTTCCTATGCCCATCGAGGCAAGTGAGCGCGATGAGATACTGGTCGGGCGTCTGCGCTACGATCTATCGAACGACGATGCCATTGAACTCTTCTTATCCGGAGATCAGATTTTGAAAGGAGCCGCCCTCAACGGCGTACAGATCGCTGAAAAGTGGATTCATATGAAGAGCGAGAAGCTCCTGAACCGATAATATACGACCTTGGAGCCTGGATAGAAAAGCTTTTTACCGCTTTTTTGGCGATTCATTGCGTCCCGCCTTCCTAAACGAAGACGGGACGCTCTTCATTTCAAGCGTCAATACTTCCTTTCAAGCTTTAATATAGGTATCTAGCGATGCAATAAAATAAGATGCAATAACATAAAGAGTCGTTGGAATTCAATAGCTGAATGTTTTCCACTGTAAGAACGGATACTACTTCGGAAAGACTCTGCGTGCCTCTCATCCGATTGAGAGCATGCATCCGCTTTTTCACTTTCCGCATTTACCTGAACTTCCAACTTCCTGACTTTTGGACTCTTGTTTCCTTTTGTCGGGTAAAATAGAGAACGTAAAGATTTTGCGAATGGTTTTGAAACGGAGAGTGACTGCGAAGGATGAATTTTGGACAGGTTTTAACGGCGATGGCGACGCCATTCAACTCACAGGGCGGCGTTTGCGAAGATTCGGTAATCCGACTCGTGAACCATCTCCTTGACAACGGTTCAGATGGAATAGTGGTTTGCGGGACAACCGGCGAATCGCCGACGCTCAATCACTACGAGAAAATCCGACTCTTCAGTCTTGTGAAACAGACTGCGGGAAATCGGGGAGTCGTCATCGCAGGAACGGGCGGAAACAACACTTCCGAGAGCGTCAACCTGTCAAAGGAAGCCGTTGAAACAGGAGTTGACGCCCTGCTTCTTGTTGTGCCGCCCTACAACAAGCCCTCGCAAGAAGGCATCTACCGTCATTTTCGCGCCATTGCCGAGAGCATTCCGCGCACGCCATGCATCCTTTACAATGTACCGGGTCGGACGGCGCAGACGATGAGCGCCGCAACGACCATCCGACTTTCTCGCGACGTGGCGAATATAGTCGCGACAAAAGAGGCTTCCGGAGACCTGATGCTCATCGCCGACATCGTGGCGAACGCTCGAAAAGGCTTCTCAGTGTACAGCGGAGACGACGGGCTTGCGCTCCCGATACTTGCCATTGGCGGGATCGGCGTCGTCAGCGTCTCCGCCCACCTAGTCGGGAAAGATATGAAAGCGATGCACGTCGCATTCGCAAACGGAGATCGCCAGGAAGCGGTTCGACTGAACGGCAAAATGCTTCCGGTGGTTCGCGCCCTTTTTCAAGCGACGACTTCCAGCCCCGCCCCCCTCAAAGCAGCTCTCAACATGATGGGTTTGCAGGCAGGCGGATTGCGTCTTCCTCTTGTCGAGGCGGACGCAAAAGAACAAGAGATCATTCGTACCGCTCTAAAAGAGTACGGAATTCTAGACCAAAAAGGAGGCGTCGAGAACTGCTGAATTGCAACGCTTCGTTTCCTATCTCCCTGTGGCTAGTGGCGAGCGGTTTGACGAAAAGCCTATGAAAAAAGCGCTTCTCATCAGACCCTTCTCCACTGCCCATCGGGAGACGGAGCCTGAAGGATTGCGATTGCAAGTCTTTACTCTACGCTTCTCATTCAAAACAAAGGAAATCAATTGAACGGAAAACTTAAAATTATCTCGCTTGGCGGCAGCGGCGAGGTTGGAAAAAACATGCTTGCATTTCACTACGAAGACACGATTCTGGTGGTGGATGCAGGAGTCGCTTTCCCTAACGAAGAGCATCCGGGCGTAGATCTTATTATCCCGGACATCTCCTATCTTCTTGAGCATAAAGACAAGGTCAAAGCGATCTGCCTCACTCACGGACACGAAGACCACATCGGGGCGCTTCCTTATGTTCTAAAGCAGATTCCCCTTCCAATTTGGGGGACCCCGCTGACGATCGGAATGGTTCGCGAGAAATTAAGCGAACACGGGCTTGTGAGCAGCACCAAATTCAACGTCTACCCGGATAGAAAAGCAGTGGATTTCGGTCCTCTTTCGGTCGAGGCGGTACATGTGACTCACTCGCTTCCGAACGCGGCAAGCCTCGTCATCAAATCCCCTGTAGGAACCGTAGTACACTCCAGCGATTTCAAGATAGATCAGACTCCTGTCGACAATCATCTTTTCGACAGTTCGCGCTTCGCGCAGTTCGGCGAAGAGGGGGTCAAGCTCCTCATCTCGGACTCGGTAAACGTGGAGCGAAAGGGCTGGTCTCCCTCCGAGAGAACGCTCTTTCCCGTTTTCGACCGATTTATGCGGGAATGCACGGGGCGCGTGATCGTTGCGACGTTCGGCTCCAACCTTCATAGGGTTCAGACTGTTATGGACGTCGCGGCAAAGCACGACCGAAAGGTGGTCGTCTTCGGGCGCAGCATGAGCCAGAATATCACCACCGCGAGAGGACTTGGTTATCTGAGAGTGCCGGACGGCCTGGTGATCAAAGTCGAGGACATCAACAAGTACGACCCTTCTAAGATCGCTGTTTTGACCACAGGAAGTCAGGGCGAGCCTCTTGCAGGACTCACTCGTATGAGCCGAGATGAGAACGCGAAGATTCAGATCGACCCGACAGATACCATCATTCTCTCATCCACTCCGATTCCCGGCAACGAAGACATGGTATGGCGCGTAGTCAATCGCATTTTCCGAATCGGCGCAAAGGTCATTTATGAGGCGATTCAGAATGTTCACGTCTCAGGTCACGGGTATCAAGAGGAGTTGAAAATGATGATCAACCTCACCCAACCGGAGTTTGTCTGCCCTTATCACGGAGAACCTCGTCACTACGCCGCTTATCGAGATATGGCGAAAGAGGTCGGCTATCCGGACGATCAGATTTTGACATTCGAAGTAGGGCAGGCGCTTGAGATGGACAAAGACGGAGTTCGCCGTTCTAAAGAATCTTTCGCACACGGCAGCGTGATGGTGGATGGCGTCTCTACGGGCGGAGTCAGCGATGTCGTGTTGAGAGATCGACGCCATCTCGCTTCAGATGGAACCGTTATCGTCACTGTCAGCGTGGATCGCAGCACTGGAGAGATTCTTGCCGGTCCTGACCTGCTCTCCCGCGGTTTTCTTCTCCCTGAGGACAGCGACGAACTTTTTGAAGAAGCTTCCACTCGTGTCGTCGCCGCTCTAGACGAGTGTGATTTTACGGACGGTTCGGATTGGGATGCGATTCGAATCGTCGTTCACGACTCAGTAGCGAAGTTCCTCAGGAAGAAAACCGGTCGCCGCCCGGTTGTCGTGCCTGTGATCATGGAGATATGAGCAATGTCCATGCCTTACGACGCTTCTATGAAATTTCTCATTGAGAAACATCCTGAAGCGGTTCTCGCGCTTGCAGGCTTGTCCGGCGACTCCTTCGAATTTATCGAAGCAGACCTCTCCACTGTCACTTCTGCGGCGGACAAGCTCATAAAAGTCAAGCGAAACGGCGTGCCGGACTTCATTCATCATGTCGAAGTGCAGTCCTCTTATAGTGCGGATCAAGATGAGAGGACTTTGCACTACAACGTCAACGCCCGGCACAAGACGCAACTTCCTGTGAAACCCACCGTAATTCAATTACGCCCGGAAGCCGACGGCAAAGCGATCAAGGGAGAGATTATTGAGCGAGACGAGTATGGCGAGCTTGAGTTGCTGTTTAGGTACAGGATTATTCGTGTTTGGAAGTTGCCTGTAGAGTTTTTTCTGAACGGCTCTATCGGGCTGTTGCCATTGGCTCCTCTTGCAATGGTGACGAAGAAGGAACTCCCCGGCGTCATTCAGCGTATGGAGAATCGAATCAGCCAAGAATTAAGCGAAGAGGACGCTGCTGACCTGTGGACTGGAACGAAAGTTCTGATGGGGTTGCGATACCCGCTTGCCTTTACAAACCAAGTCTTGAAAGGAGTTCGCAAGATGAGAGAATCAGTTACCTGGATGGAGATTTTTGAAGAGGGCGAGACGAAAGGCAAGCTTGAAGGCAAGCTTGAAGGCAAACTTGAAGGCCAAGCGGAGGCTTTTCGTAAGACTATCCTCAAACTGGGCAACAAGCGCTTTGGTGAACCTGACGAGGAAACTCTTTCAAAATTGAATAAGATCGGCTCTGTCGAAAGACTTGAAGATTTGACCGTTTTGCTTCTGGACGCACCTACTTGGGAGGATCTGCTCAAGTAGCCTTCCCTCCTCTTTTACCTGGGCGTACAAAATTCACAATCGGCATTTCGCAGAATTCAGCGAGATGCCGATTGTTCTTTTTCGACGTGCCCCCCCGAATCAAGGCTTCGCTACAATAGGGAAGTCCGGAACGGATGGCGGCTTTTGAGTGGTGGGATGTTGCGAACCGTTCGTCAAATCTTTTACTCGCTCGGAGAGATAGAGGTCCAACATTGCCACTGTCACTCTGCCTGTGCCTTGAATGTCGGCTTTTCCGGTTAAACCTTCCAATAACGCTTTAGTGAAGGCTCCATGCCCCCACTTCGCATCTTCAAGAGCGTACTCTTTGCCAGTAGATGCGGAGAAGACAACCGCTCCGTTCTCAGCGCTGGAGAGTTCGTTGATAACCTTGTTGATGTCATCATCAATAGCGCGGGTTTTTCCGGAAGCCCCGCCGGAGTGACAGGTATCTACAAAGAAGAGTACTTTGCCGGCGATGTCGCTGATCGTTTTCTGGAATTCCGAATACAAAATTCCAGTGCTCCGAGTGCGCTTCAGGTCGAAATTCGCAGGAACGTAGTAGTAATCCCCTGTTCCATCTCTCAAGCCATGCCCGGAGAGGAAAACCATCGCCACATCCCTCGAAGTCGTCTGCTTCTGAATCCATTCCAGTCCGTCTAGAACGTTTTCTTTCGTCGCTTTGTCGTCGGTTATCACCTTCGTGACAACTTCCCGATAGAGCTTGCCTTTTTGCAACTCTAAGGCTGCAGCGAAATCGGTTGCGTCTATCGCGGCGTAGTTCAGATTATAGTCCGGATTATTGTACTTGCTGACTCCCACTGAGAGCACATAGAGCTTGGGCTTGAGAGAGTCGACAATGGCTTTTCCTGTCCAATGAACCTGAATTGTGGCGGGAACGCTGGAGCCGAACTTGTTTTCTGCAATAAGCGTTACCATGCAGTCTTGTTCCGGCAAAGCCACATCTACATTTCTTGAGACCTCTTCATTGTCGTTGGAGTTGGAAACGACCTCTTCAATCTTGCGAGCCGCTTCCGCAGGTCTGCCGTCGATGAGAACTTTAACGCTCTTAAGCGGAGCGTCGCCCGAAGTCCGAACAGAGTACTTGACGGAGAGAGTTTTAGAAGAGACATCGGAAGTTGAACCCGGAGCAACGATTCTCAAAATAGGCGGCAGACTCTTCTCAACGACGACGTTCTGCGTTTTCTTGCCTCGCGCCGCATCCGCCACCTTCAGAGCTTCGTCTTCATCAAGCGATATCAGAACTTGCGATACGACATCCGCCCGATTAAAGGTCTCTCTGAATTGGGATACCGGGAAAAAGTCCGCTGCCTGATCCTTCCCTCGATTTACGTGCCATCCCAACAGATTTTCCGCTCCTGCCGACGCGTTGTAGTAGCCGCCGGGGGTCCAGAGAATCCAGTGGGACATGTCCGGATGTGGGAAGAGCGCGAGAATTTCATTGCCGGTTTTCATGCTGTACCAGCGAATCGTGCCGTCGCTCAAACCTGCAACTGCGAATCTGCCGTCTTGAGAGTAGTTTACTGTCCATGCAATGCCGGGAATGGAGACTTCGCCAAGCAACTTCGCCTCTTTGTCAAATAGACGCAAACTTCTTTGAGTTCCTATAAGAAGCGATTTCTTATCCGGGCTGAAAGCGACGCTTTGCGCGACATCATACTCCTGAAGAGCCAACTTCTTGCCGTTGAGCATCGGGGTGAAGCTGCCGTCCCATCCTTTTATGTCCCATCCGTCCTGTTTCGTGACGGGAGGATAGAATCCGTCTCGCTTGCCCTCGACCAACGGATCGCCGTTTTTTGAGTGAAAGTCCGTTGTCAACGAGAGCGAGTTCATTGAAAACCTTGCGGGCTTCCCTCCCCCGATGGAATAGCCGAACTGCACGGAAGTTCCGTCTTTCGAGAGCAACATTTTCCCGTCTTGAGCGTTATAGTTCGGGAGGTCGCTGTAGAAATAGAGTTCCGGTTTCCCCTTCGGGTCGATCACTCCCCAGGCAGGATCTGCCGCGCAGTAGAGAACGCCGCCGTTTTGCAACGCTCGAAGCGAGAAAATCGTGTTGCGCGCCGCCGCGATGTCTTTGTAAGCGCCTTTTCCGCCGTTCTCCCACCTTCGTATGCTTCGAAGGTCATCCTTATAATAGGTGTCTCCCCCCCAGAGAGTTTGACCGTCCGGCGACCATGAAAGAAAACAGAGATCGCCGCGCGTCACCTCTTTCATCGTCGGGGCGTAAAGAAGAGAGAGATCGGTTGCGGAGAGAACCTCGACGAGCGCTCTGTCGCTGTAGCCCACCGCTATTTTCGCGCCGTCCGGGGAGAAAGCGACGCAACTCGGATGTTTTCCGGAAGTGGTTTTTTTCTTGATGAGTTTAAGGGTTTCGTCATAGAGGTGGATTTCGCCGTCCCAACTCGCTGCGACCATGTGCCCCTGTCTGGTGAAAGAGAGACTTGAACAACGATCCTTGAAATCTTTGTCCTCCATAACGATCTCGCCCGTCTTTAGTTCAAAGGTTTTAATCCCGCCGGCGACCATGCCGCAGACAAGGTACTCCCCATTTGGCGTGTATGTGAGTTGGAAAACGGTCTCCGTCATGCCTTTCAACCGTTTGATCAACTTTCCGGATTCGCGATCAAAGAGATAGACGGAGATGGCTTTGTCCCAGGCATATCCCGTCAAACCGCTAACTGCAATCGTTTTTCCATCCGGCGAAAACCGCACGCAGTAGAGTTCCCCTTCAGAACCTCCCCCTACAGGTATGCGCAGGGTTTGCAACAGCTTGTGCGTGCTCATTTCCCAGACTCGCAGGGTTTTGTCTGCGGAGACTGTCGCGACATATTTGTTTTCAATATCCGTGTCTATGTCTTTGATAATTGCGACGTGCGCTTCCATCTCAAGACTGAGTATCGGCTTCGTCGGGGGTTCGTCCGCTCGAAGCTGAACTGACAATCCTATCGCGACGGCGCCGAGGGACAAGACGAAAATAATCGATTTCATAAGTGTCATTTAATATTCTCTATTTCTCAACCGAAAAGACAAGTCCTGCAGTGACAACCGGTTTCTGCGGAGAGGCGGAGATCGGGGTCTCATGCAGTCGTCTCATCGTCGCGCCCTCTTTGGGGAAAGCGTTCAGCAGTTTCTTAGCGGCATCTTCCGAAGAGAAAAGGATGGCTTTGACTCGCTCCTGCCCTGCAGTATCGGCATCATATTTGGAACTGACGTTTGCCGGCAGCCTTACAGTAGAGTTAGCCTCGACTTTTGAGTTCTCGACATTGCCGGAGTTTGGATAGAGCAGATAGACTTTGCCGTCTACGTCTCGATCAAGCAGGACCATGAAGCCGGACTGCCTGCCGATTCTCGCCTCGAATAGAAACTGTTCCTTGATCTTGACCACTGTTTTGTTGGGGCGCATGATGAGTTCGAGCAAACTTGCGTCTGACCGGTCCTCGTTGAATGCCTCCCATAGATTCTCATGCGGCGCCGGGGTTGGAGGTTCAGGAACAGCCCCCTTCTTTTCCCCGAAAATCGGCAGGTCGCAAAACGCGGAGGGGCTGAGCTTGGGAGTTTGAGTCTGCTCCATGTAGTCCGCAACTTGCCCTGTAACCTCTTTTTGAACTTCTCCCCAGGTGGCTCCTGCGCCCATTCCCTTGATCTTCGTCAGCAAAAAGTGGGTGAAGACTCCATCACGAACGCCCTCGAAATCGTCCTCTCCTGAGGTCTGATTTCCCAGAGAGGCGGTGAAGTAGCAGGCGGCGGCTCCAGAGCCTGCGATGTGCGCGTTGTTGTCGTTGCCATTTGCCTGCAGGTCTCGCTTGGTAGGACCTGCTTTGGGGTTCCCCCGCAGATAGAAGCGCGTTTTCTTCACTTTGCGTCCGAGTGATTTCGTCAGTCCTCCTGAAAAGCAGGAGTCAAGCAAAACGCTGCGGCTTGATGCGGGGATCGCAGTGATCGCGTTGTAGACTGCTTCTCGCGTGAGATCGCTGTCCGAAGCGCCGTCATTGGCGTCGTTGGGAAGCAGTACGGAACTGCCGTCCGGCGCGAGCGCGCCATGTCCTGCGAAGTAGAAGACAAACCGTTCGTTCGGTTTGCATTTCTTCTTCATATTCGCCAGAGTTTCAAGAATTCCTTTTTGGGTGGCCTCTTCGTTCATGAGAAGGGTCACTTCGAAGCCCTTCTCCTTTAAAGCGTCCGCGATGCTCTTCGCGTCGTTCACGCAACCGCCAAGCGTTGCGCCATGAAGTTTCGGATACTCGTTTACGCCTGCGACGACGGCTTTGTCCGCAAACGCATTCGATGCACAAAGGGAGAGCGACAAAAGTGTGAGAGCGGGGATTGTGCGCCACAAAAGTCGTGCTTTAATCATGTTGTTCGTTCGATTTCCTTTTGAAACGTAGCGAGTGAGCGTATCGCACTCAAACTCGTCGGAATGCGGAAGTCTGAAATGGGCACAGTCAATTTTACTTTTCTTCTTTGACTGCCGGGATCAGAGTGATGTTCTGCGTGAGCGTTACGGGAGTTTTTTTAGGATCGCGGGCAACCGGTCCGCCGGGTCTCTGCCCCCAGGCTTCGATCGCGTTGTCTTTCAAAAAGTCTTCCGAGAGCCAGAGAAATCCTTTGTTTCCCCATTTTTCGCCCCAGGAATTGACCATGAGGAAGGCTTTCTTGTTTGAATCATATCCCACGACCGTCACTGCGTGCAGTCCGTAGTTTTTGCCGGGATCCGTCGGGAGGGCAAAGACGTATTCGGGATCTGCGGGGGCTTGAAAGAAGGATTTGAAAACCGGGATCGCCATGACGAAGGGCTTCTTCACCTCCCAGAGCCATGTTCGGAGTTTTGCCGCATCGACATCGTCCTCGCCGAGCAGTTTGCCTTTAAAGAGCGATACAGTCTGTCGCGCTTTGTATTTTGCAGCGCGTTTCTTCGCCTTCTCGTCCGGCTGAGTCAGAACGTCTTTTTCATCCCAGGGCATTTCGGCGAAGGTGCAACATCCCTGTTTTTCCAAAATATCGAACGCCTGGAAAATACGCATTCCTTTTTCTTTATCGCCTTTGTTGTATTGATGCCAGATGAAGGCGGGGCTGAAAAGAAATTTCGGATCTTTACGCTCGTCCGGCGATAGTTTGCGTTGACGCGCTATGCTTGATGAGTAGCAGTAGTAGGCGGTAGACCATCCGACGCAAGAGCTTGTTTCGCCCTGATTTCCGATGGGCGGAAGGTCTTCGGCAAGACTGAACCTCACAGGCATGTCGATTGAGCGAGTGCGTGCGATTCGAATTTGAGCGTGCGTCTCGAACGCGCCTGGCTCGGAGGCGATCGTTCCAAGGGAGTACGGCAGGGGCGCATCTTGAGCGAACGCTCCCGCGGTGGTTGCGAAAATTGATCGCATGAGAAATAGAGCGATGTAGCCTGTTTTATTTCTTACGGACATTGAATTATTCTTTCCAATCCTTTCGTCGTCACTCGAGTTCAGGACGACCTACTACATAGATACCGCAACTTGATGTAAACTATCTCAATATGTGGAAAATTTCTCTCTTCCAAGCAAAATTCTCTAGTATTTATGATTATCGGCAACTAATATCAGCTCTGTATGCGCTGTCGAAGGGATGCAGCGGGTTGCGCCTCCGACGTCAACGCCTGCCAATAACCTCCTCCGACGTTGAAACGCCGCTCCCAGTTTCCGCGACCATGCCTCGGCGCTCCACGACGCCCCAATTTTGGGGAAGATTTGGAGGCGGGAAGCTTGCACGGATTGCGCGCGGGAGCGTATCGCCGCCAGGGCGCGAATGAAGTCAACCCTCACGCCCATTTGTTCGTTGAAGATCATCAGGTGCAGAGAGACGAGGAACTGACGGTACTTCGAATATAGATTTTAAAGGAGTGATTAAGATGGAAACTGAAAGGTGCAAGAAGCTGATTCGGATCGTGGAGGTATTGGAGACGCAGGAAGTCGTCACATGGGACGAGGTTTACGACCATCTCACAGGGTATCCGAACTGGGTGACGATCATCGAACGAATCCAAAGTCCGGGCTTTAACAAAGTTGTGAAATTTTATAAATCGCCAAGTTTTGTTACAATCGACAAACATATCGTCGAGCAGATTCACAGGTTTTTGAAGCCCTATGCTTTGATGTTTTCCCTTCAAGACTTTCCCGGGGAGTGCGCCCGTCAACTTGATGAATGGCTTGGCTTGGAGTCGGTCTCTTTCTGCAAGCGTTGCATTGAGGATCGCAACTCGGATATCTCCCTCGCAGCGCAAGCGGTTCTTCCCGCTGTGGAAGCATTGGCGAAACTCAATGCAAGAGGTCGGAAAAATTGGTTTCAAAAACTGTTTGAGTCAAAACAGTAAAGCCCTCCGATATGACAACGGAATCTATATAATTCCTGCAAACTAGGGGCGCACCGGGAAGATATTTCATTTCCCCGGACCCTTTTCCCGAAGCTTCAGGAGAAGGGGAGGAAGAGTTCTTCGTTGGGAGTCTTGCTAATTTGCACCCTCGACGTTGAAACGCCGCTCCCAGTTTCCGCGACCATGCCTCGGCGCTCCACGACGCCCCGAACGCCTCCCCCGGCGCTTGATACGCCGACCCTTCCTTGCAAAGGAGGCATTGGACAGATTTCCCTGAAGTTGAAGGCGGCGTCTTAGCGCCCAGTCCGCAATTCACGCGAGATTCACGAACGCCAGTTTCCCGAACGACTTAACTATTCGCGTATGGGATTTGGAGCAAGCGACCTATTCCTGGTTTCAAGTACGATCACATTCTTAAACTAGAGATATCGTACAACAGTAAAGTAGAAAATTCATAGAACAATAAAGTAGAGCGATCCTCCGAAACCGGGTATTGTGAACGAAATAGAATCATGAGGGAGAGAAGACATGGCGTCCCCCGCCGAAAAACTTGCTGAATCGTTGGAGAAATTGCAAGCCGTTCAAGTCGACGGCATCGTACAGTCGGAGCGACTTTCCCGAACCTATTTGACTCGTCTGGTTCGTGCTGGTTATCTTCATGGGATTATTCGGGGGTGGTATTTCGTCGCCATTCCTGAAGGATCGTCGGGGTCCACTGTGTGGTATAGCCGCTATT
>JAYVOT010000836.1:0-4061 GCA_043757795.1 Chthonomonadaceae bacterium
CGATAGCGTCTGCCCCGGCAGTCCAAACATCAAATCGAGGCTAATGTTCTCGAATCCAGTCGACCTCGCTGTCTTGAGAGCCTGCTTCGCTTCATCGACGGAGTGATGTCGGTCCAAGTTTTTCAGAAGTCCGTTGTCGAACGCCTGCACTCCGATGCTCAAACGATTGAAGCCGGCCATCCTCATCGCTTCAAATTTGTAGTAATCCGACGAGCCGGGGTTCGCCTCGCTACTGATTTCGCTATCCGGCGCGACCTCAAACTCGTCGCGAATCGTTTGAAGAAGGCTAGCGAGCGCTTCTCCTGAAAGGTAAGTGGGGGTCCCCCCACCGAAAAAGATGGTCTCAATGCGACGTGAATCTTTAAGGGAAAAAGCGGAGCGACGAATGTCCGTTCGTGTCGCCTTGACGGTCTGCTCGACTAAACCGCTCTGAACGCGATCCACGTAGACATTGAAATCGCAATAGGCGCAGTGTCGGGCGCAAAAGGGAACGTGCAGATAGAAGGAAAGAGGCTTCAATTCATTCATGTCAAATCATAGCCTAAAAAAGGACTATGGCTGCAGCGTGCCGCGTCCTCGCAAGTAGTCAGCAAGCTCTTCACTCGACTCTTCCGAACAAGATTTGAGACAACTTCAGCTTCCGGCAGGTGAAAGCGATTCCGAGGCAGATCGGGACGATGAGAAGTGGATAGAGCAGCAAGGCGAGCCAAAACGGAAGAGTATGACCTGACGGAAGAAACCGAACGGCATAGTTCAGTAGAAACGGATGCAAAAGGTAGATCTGCATGGAAGAGCCTCCCAATATCCGTAGCCACTTCGAGAGTGACGCATTCTTCGCCAGAACTGTTGCGAGTAGGAGCGCGAGCAACGAGGCGCAAACCGTATAGGTCCACTCTGCGATTTGAAAATGGAAGGTGTCGACCGGCAGGTTTTTCACAGCCTGAATAGAGAGCGGAAGATAAATGCAAAACGAGATAATCGCGATTGGCGCCGCCCAAAGCGCCGCTTTTTTCAACCTATCCGGTATCTCCTCTATTTTCAATCCCAACCAAATCCCTGCCCCGATCCCCGGAAGATACCAAAAGATGACGCTGCCTATCGCATTGATGCGGAGAGCAAAACGATTGAGAGCGTAGAAGGCGATCGTGGAAAGAACCGTTGCCGTCAGAATAGCTGTTCCAGAGGGTTTTTTTCGGAAGAATGGCGCGATCAATGGCAACAAAACCATCAATTGGAACAGTATTCTCAAGAAATAGAGGCTACCGTACGCTTTTCCAAAGAGCAAGTTAAAAAGGACTTGAATAGGAGTTGCATGAATTTGATGATTCTTGTAGGCTATGAAAAGGTATGCCATACTCCACAACAGATACGGATAGGCAATGCCTATAACGGCTTTTTTCATCACGTCGCCAAATTTATATGGACGTTGCAATTTGTGGACTTGCAAGAGAGTCGTCAATATTAGAAAGGCGGGAACAGCGAACAAGAGCGCTCGCGTCACTATGAACAAAAAGAGCCACTCCGGAGACTGTTTCGACGTTGCCGACATCAACGCTCCGCAGACATGAATCTCTACTGTGGCAAGAATCCCAATTCCCCGAAACACGTCAAGAAACTCAAGTCGACTTTTTGTTTTTTCGCTCTCGCTCGAGGATATTTCAACACTTTCGGATGTGTGCAAGGCATGAAACTCTTTTCTTTAGTATTCTATTCGTTATATTCTATTCGTTTTGCATTGGAAGTTTGCTAATCGACCAATGATACCCGAACTTTGATTGACGCGCTTTCAAACGCGGTATAATTCAGGATATGAAACATTTGACCCAACCGATAAAAATTCGTGCCGTAATTCTTGATCTTGATGGAACTCTCGTGGGGCATGAAACGACGGTCACTCATGGGGTGAAGCGTGCGCTTGCGGAAACGCACGAAACCGGTTGTAAAATCGTGATTTGTACTGGAAGGCCGAGCTATCGAGCTATCGAGATCATAAAACAACTTCATACTTTACCCGACTATCTCGTGGCTTGCAACGGGGCTGTCGTCATAGACTGCTATTCGCATACGATGCTTTCAAAACAGGCATTGCATCCGAAAGCGGCTATCGAGCTGATAAATGAGATTGCAGATGCAGGCGAGACTCCCTGCGCTTTCGCAGAGCCGGAGAATTTAAACCAAGTGGGCGTCCGCATCCTCTATCCTGCCGGAATGAAACTTGGGAAATGGGCGGAGGGCGACCCTCGTATCGGTTCCTCTGAAGGAATGCTTCAACTATTGCCTTTCGTTCCCGTTTCAATCGGGGTCTATGGAGACAGAGCTGACATGCGTCCGCTAGCGGAAGCGCTGGGAACACGATTTACCGGTGTTTGCAGCGTGATTGAAGCAGGCACTGAAACTGTCTGGTGCGTGGAGACGTATGTTCATGGGGTGGGGAAACAGCGCGGCGTTGAAAAAGTTCTCGACGTCATCGGCGTCGCAAATGAAGAGACGCTGGCGATAGGGGATCACTTGAACGATTTGGAGATGATTCAAGCAGCAGGAACCGGAATTGCGATGGGAAACGCCCTGCCGGAAGTGAAGGCGATTGCGAATTGGGTGACGGACTCAGTGAGGCAGGACGGAGTGGCGACAGCTCTCCGTAAATTCGTCGTACGCTGAGAATTCGGGAATCTCTCGCTAAGCCGCTTTGCCGGAGCGTCCTTCGGATGCGAGATTGCCGGACGCTTTCATCGCCCGGCTCTGCGAAGCCGCGCTCGGACTTAGACGGGAAATTTATTACGCGGCTCTCTCCGCTTGAAATACAAGGAGATTATTTTGAAAAACTGGCTGTTGAGATGGGTTGCGAGCGGCGTGGCTCTGTTTATTATCGTTATGGCGTATAGCGCCACAAAGGATCCAAAACACTTCAAAGCGCTGGAGACGCCCGGAATCTGGGCGGACAACACGACTGCGATACTCATCGCAGTGGGAGCGCTCGGTTTTGCGAACTCGATCGTCCGTCCGATCATTATGTTCTTTGCATGGCCCGTAAACTGTATCACCTTCGGTCTGTTTAGTTGGGTACTGAATGTATTGCTCTTCCTGGCTATCGGCAACCTCGGTTTCGGCTTTCACGTCAATGGAGCGTTAGCCGCGCTAATCGGTTCGGTGGCTATGGGTTTCCTGAGCGGCATGATCAATTTTTTCCTCGGCGAAGGAGTCGAAAAAAAGCCGCGGGATTGAAAAATCCCGTGGCATTCAATCGCTAAAACTACTTCTTGTCGTTCAACGCCATCGTGCCTTCAGGCTCCGGTTTTCCCCGATGGCAGGTGAAGCAGGTGATTTTTCCGTGAACGGATTTTTCCTTCTTGTTCAGGTTATTCGTCATGGTTATCATGGCGCGAGCCTGATTTTTTTCCGGTTTAGTGTCGAGATCCCAGCCGGTGTGATCGGCTTTAACGACATGGCAAAAGTCGCATTTTACTCCAAGCGAGTCGTTGATCTTATGCATGAGAGGTATGAGTTCGCTAGCAGGCTGGTCTTTGAGAACTTTTATGTTCTTGAATTTCTGCTTGGAAGTCATCGTTTTGTCCGATTTTTCGGACATCTTTCCCTCTTGAGCCAAAACGCCCATGCTAACTAGCGTTACAGGAATGATGGCTGCGCTGAACGCGATGGTCAATCGCGTTGCGCGTTTAAAGTCTATGGACATGGTCTGCTCCCCTCTCTAAAAGGCATAATCCGATTCTGGCGAATTGATCTTACAGAACTCATCTTCTACGCCTCCCAACAAAGTTCCTGCTTGAAACAAATAATCAAGCGAATTCTTAAGATTGAGGATATTCGATCAATGGTTTTTTGCTCCTGTCGCAATCGGATTGAGTCACTTATTTACAAAGGAGAATGCGACCTAAACTTGAATCCAAAAGTACGCTTGATAGTGTAACGTTTTGTTTTCGTGTAACTGCTCACCTTACCCCACAACCCCATATGCGTTAACTTAAGCCGAAAGTTCGTTCTGGCGCGCCCCCGGCGCTCCACGCCGCCCCCGATTTCGGGGGGAAGAGAGCTTCTATTGGGAG
>JAYVOT010000837.1:0-4059 GCA_043757795.1 Chthonomonadaceae bacterium
GTTTAATACGCGAAACACGCAAAAAATGCGGATACGAAGGGATTCAAACTCGAAACCGCCCTAAACCCCATAGGCATTAAGTTAAGCAAAATATGAAAACACCAATTTGTGAATCTTGCGCGAGTTGCGCCCCCGGCGCTGAGACGCCGACCCCAATTCTGGGGAAAAATGTCCAGTTTGGGAGCGGTTCTACATTCCAAATCCGTCCTCGCTTTTTTGCATTCGCATTTTTGTCGCGTCTTTCGCGTTTTCCGCGGTTCTCAACGCATTTTGCATTTCCCGGTCACTCCTCGCCGCTATGTTGATCGCGCAATGAGGCGACGACTGCCGGGTCCGCCAGTGTGGAAGTGTCTCCCAACAGCCTGCCTTCGGCAATGTCGCGAAGGAGGCGGCGCATGATCTTGCCGGAGCGAGTCTTCGGCAGATCGGCGGTCAGAATCACATCGTCCGGTCTGCAGATCGCGCCCAGCTTCTTTGCGACGAACTCCTTCAGCTCTTTGCTCAAGGCGTCGATAGCGGCTCTGTCAGTCGGGTGCGGAGCCGATCCCTCTCGAATGATGACGAACGCTACCGGAGCCTGCCCCTTCACGTCATGAGCCTTGCCGATCACTGCCGCTTCCGCCACAGCGTGATGTTCAATTAAAACGCTCTCCATTTCCATCGTGCTGATGTTGTGCCCGGCCACAAGCATGATGTCGTCCACTCTGCCAAGCAACCAGAAGTTGCCGTCATCGTCCCGCATCGCGCCGTCTCCGGGGAAATAGAGACCCGGAAATTTAGACCAGTAGACCTGCTTATACCTCTCGTCCGACCCCCAGAGCGTCCGAAGCATGGAGGGCCAGGGATTTCGAATCACGAGAATTCCCTTCACCCCATTGGGAACGGAGACCCCTTTCTCATCCACCACATCCGCCGTGATGCCGGGAAACGGAAGTGTCGCAGAGCCGGGCTTCGTGATTGCAAGTCCCGGCAAAGGCGCGATCATAATCGCGCCCGTCTCCGTCTGCCACCACGTATCGACTATTGGACATCGTCCGCCGCCGATATTTTCGTGATACCAGAGCCACGCCTCCGGGTTGATCGGCTCGCCGACGGAACCCAGGAGGCGCAACGAAGAGAGGTCGCAACTTTTGGGATACTCCGCCCCCCACTTCATGCAGGCTCGAATAAGAGTAGGAGCCGTGTAGAGAATCGTGATCTTGTGGCGCTCGATCATCTCCCAGAATCGCGCTCGATTCGGGTTGTCGAACTTTATTTCAGGACTCGTCAAACTCTCCTCTTTGCACGTTCCCCAGTCGGGCGATCCCTCGTACATAAAGACCGAAGCCCCGTTCGAAAGCGGTCCATAGACGACATACGAATGCCCCGTCACCCAGCCGATGTCGGCTGTACACCAGTAGAGGTCGGTGTCTTTCATATCAAAAATGAGGTTAGTCGTTGCGTGAACGCCTGTGAGATAGCCGCCGGTCGTATGAAGAATGCCTTTGGGTTTGCCGGTGCTTCCGGAGGTGTGGAGGATAAAAAGGGGGTCTTCGGAGTTCATCGGCTCAGCCGGACAATCCGGCGATGCGTCCGCCATCAGTTCATGCCACCAGAGGTCTCTCCCGGGTTTCATCACGACAGGCGCGAGATCGCCCAATCGCTTGAGAACGATGACTTTCTTGATCGTTTCGCTGCCTTCAACCGCTTCGTCCGTCGTTTTTTTGAGGGGAACGATGCCGCCTCTGCGCCAATAGCCGTCCGCCGTTATGACGAGTTTAGAGCCGCAATCCTCTGCGCGCTCCCGCAGACTCTCTGCGGAGAAGCCGCCGAAAACCACCGAATGCACTGCCCCGATTCGGGTGCAGGCGAGCAGTACGACCGCCGCTTCCGGAACCATCGGGAGGTAGATGGAGACTCGATCTCCCTTATGAACTCCCAAACTTTTCAAAACGTTTGCGAATTTGTTGACCTCTACTGAAAGCTCCGCGTAGGTCAAAGTTCGCACTTCTCCCGTCTCCGCCTCCCAGACAATGGCGCGTTTATTCGCTCGTTCGTTCGTCAAATGCCGATCTACGCAGTTGACGCTGACGTTGAGTTCCCCGCCGACAAACCACTTCGCATGAGGGGGATTCCAATCCAGAATCGCGTCCCAGGGTTTCGACCAGGTGAGTTTTTGCGCCCAACTCGCCCAGTACGCTTCGGGATTTTCCGCCGCCTTCTCGTATATGCCGGGATTGTTCGCATTCGCTTGCTTCGCAAACTCCTGAGGGGGCGGAAACGCCCCGTTCCGTTGCCAGTCGTCGCCGTCCAGAATCGCATCAATCGCCACTGTAGTCATCTCCTATCGTTTCGCCGCAACGTCGCCTCGGCCGGTCGTCGTTCTTGATACCTCCTTTCAACGAATCGGCCGGAATTTCCTGCTAAAACAAGCATAGCGAGTTTTGTGCCGACTGCGCCGCCGACGGACTTTCATTTCTCTCAGTAGATCGAGATTCTCTTTAGAGCCGGACACGCTCGAGATTTCAGAATATCCAATCGCAACTTTGAAGCCAGGACGGGCGGAAAGCTCAAGATTCGTTTGTTGCCGAGGGTCGTGCCGACTGCAATTCTTCTCCAGGCGTTTTCTTCATCATCGCCCGCTCCCGAATACGCAAAAATAGCGAACTCCTTGACGCGCTGACCGGGGAGGATAAATTCCTGCAACAGAAACGCGACCAATCGTTCCGGACTCCCCGAAATCGACCTCTGCGTTCGCTTGAGTCACTTCGTCGTCCGTCGCCCAGAACGTTTTGGCATCGTCGTCCTTCATGAAAGATGCAGCATAGGAAGGGTCACCGCCTCGAACGTTCGAGGCGGTGATTGAGGCGTCCTTAGCAAGATTGATCGCGAAAACCGATTCTCGGATCGCCTTGAATCTCAGAAGAGCCGCTATGTCCTTCTCATGCACGAGACCTCTTTGATCGACAGGAAGATTCAAAAGCAACGCCCCGTTTCGCCCTTCGGAGCGTTCGTAAATATCCATCAATTGAGCAGGCGATTTCACCTTGTCATCCTCTTCCGAGTGATAGAACCATCCAGGACGAATCGAGACGTCGCACTCCGCCGGAACCTAGTGAGTTCCGTTTGAGTGACCCTGAGTCAGCTCTTTGTGCCGCGGCGTTCCGGGATAAAACTCATCTCTTAGCAGGAGAGACCAGCTCGTTTCTCGCGCGCCCCACGCTCTATCTCGAAGACATCTTCATACTTCCAGAGTTCAGAAGAATGGGAGCCGCCGCCCTTATGATGAAAACGCTGGCAAATGAGGTGAAAGTGAATGGATGCGGCAGATTTGAATGGGTAGTGTGTGATTGGAAGGCAGACGCTCAAAATTTTACCAAAAACTTGGCGCAGAGCATCAAACAGAGTGGCTCCCCTATCGAATGACACTCAAGGCTGACTAGTCTCTATCTCTTTTGTATGAGCCTCCAATTTGAGATTCTGCGCTTTGACAAGTTGCATGAGAAGCTCTTGTTGCTGTTCGAGATGTTGCAATATTATCTCGATCTCATTTTCAGCTTTGATATTGATCTCCAAATCATGTTCCGCCCGCAGATCTGAATGACGCCCTTGCAAGTTTTGCCCGACCATAATGAGGGGCATGAGCAGAATTTGAATGACATTGCTGATGAGCAGATAAGCGACGAATGCAGGGAATGGATCGAACGCTTTTAAGTGGAGGGCGGGAACAAGCGAAGCGACCATGTTATATCCCGTCCAGAGTATTGTCCAAGCGAAAATAATCAGAAAAAAAGCCATAGTTCCCACTTTTTCTGTGACAGCCACCGCCACTTTGTCAAGCGGACTCATCGACTCTTCATGCTGTTGCTTTGAGCTTTTCAGAGACTTTCGAGAAGTTCGCAACTCTTTGACAGTCATGATTTTTTCCAATACGTCCAATTCTTTTGGTTCTGACATTCGATTTTCTCCTAATTTCGTCGTTATTTACAATACCTACGCCAAAAATAATTCGGTAAGAACAAGTAATTAGGGGCTTCCTTCTCGAATAGTCATTTACGAAAAAAAACATCGAGAGGCAAG
>JAYVOT010000838.1:0-4057 GCA_043757795.1 Chthonomonadaceae bacterium
CGTTGAGCATACTCCGCACCTTGAGTATCGTGTGCGAAGCACACACGGCGGAACGCCACCCAGACCGTGACTTTAGTCATGGGACTCTCGTCATGACGCACTGTCGTTTGCGTAACATGAGTCATGATACGGAATCGCCGGGCGTTTTCATTGTCCTGCTTCAACCTTCGTATTGGAGAGGAAGATTCGGTCGGCGGTCGGAATCACGCAAAAGACTATCACGCCCCTCGAGCGTTCTGTTTCGGCGATCGGCTCCCAATTCTCTTTCTCTCCCATAAAGAGAGGAGGAATGGGCAGGCCGGAGCTCCAATGAAGATGAAAAGTCACCGGCACGTTCTTCGCCCAATATAATCCCGCTCGCCAGTATGGGGTTCCCTCTTCCGTCAAAGGGGCGTTGTCCGGGAGGTCGCAACTGACTTCGGCGGAGAGAACTTTTCCGTTTTTAGGGTCTCTGTTGCAAGACATATTGAGGTTTGAAGCGGACGCATTGGGGAAATCGGTTTCGAGGCGAACCGGGGGGTGCGCCCAATCGTAAGGGCAAGCTTTTGCGCCGACGCGAACCGCCCACGCCGAGTCGCCATAGGAGTAGTGCCAATACTCATCCCGGCAGTTCGAGAAGCCTGCTCCCATCATCGCGTCCGCCATCATCATTCGGTTGTATTTCGATTCAAGGGAGATTATGTCGGACCAGGTGTAGGCGGCTTCCCATCCTGTCGTGGGGGCGATGAGGTCCAAAGTTTCGCCGGCAGGATTCAAGAGGGCGACATCCACCGCGCCGCCGGTTGCGTGTCCGGGGGGCGCGGGTTGATCGTAGGGTGCGAAGAATTTGTTCGTAGCTCGGCGCAAAGCGGAGAGCGGCCAATCAGGATGTTCTTCTTTTTGCTTTTGAAAAAAACCGTCCCAACCGCTTTTTTGCATCGTCAGAGTTCTCAAAGCCGTCCCCGCTTTGAGCTTAAAACCTGCTGGAAGAGAGGCTTGCGCCGCGTTCAGCATTTCCGCCGCTCGCAGTCTTAGATAGGGGCAGACTCGCTCCTCCGCGATCACGACGTCGGGGCAGAAGGTTCGAATATCGACGAGCGGCTCCCTTAATTCCCAAATCTCCTTTTTTTCGATGATTTTCACTCGGTTCAGCGCTGCGATAGGCTCCGGTGCGCCGATTTTCCCAGTGCGAGGATCAACGATTCTCTCTGGAAGCGATCCGATTTCGACAGTCATAGGTTCGTCTTTCGCACTCCTTAATCGCTCCTGAAGCTTATTAATCCAACGCTTTCTTCTGGAACGCGCCAGCGCTTTCGCCGAGATGTCGGAGTTTCGCTGATCCACGCTGTCACTAAGTACTAAATACAGGGAAACTTCTAAGGATAAACCGGATTGCGAAGAGTGGATGCAAAGCCGAAATTCCGCTTCCTGAATGACGCTTCAACAAACATTTGAGGTTGCGCTGCGGAAAAATTTTTGCCCCTTTCAAAACTTGACTCAAGTGCGAGCAAGTTTATACAAGCAAAAATCAGGATTCAGCTCTCGCCTCCAGTTTAATCCTCAGAATCTTCGTCGTCATCTTCTTCCATCTCGTCCATTGCGCCGGAACAGTCCGTGTATCGGCTGATCTCCTCGCCTCGGAAAACGTGTGCGACAAAATCTTCACGCTCAAATCGAGGGAGGTAGGAGGAGACGATGTCGTCATCTATCTGAGCCAACAACTCCTCTTCTTCATTCACGCTCAAGTCCGCTTCAAAAATGACTGTCGCGTGAATAGTGTCGTGTGCGAAGTGAATGTCCGTCTGTCCAACTCGCTTATCTCCGTCCCAGATGAGATAGATTTCCGAACTCTGCGTGCGCACAAGGCGCGTCAGTTTGAACCGTGTCTCCAATATTCATCTCGCTTTCTACATTCTGCATGGATTTGAAAGACGTTTCGCCGATTTGCTTCTCACTCTTCCAACTTCTTCAAAATCAGCGGTATCGCCAATGAGTTCGGAAGCTTTCTTGCGAGCGCTCGTGCGTTGTCTCGCGCCGCTTTCTTCTGTTCCGGCGAGGCTTTTTTCAGCGCCTCTTCCAATTCTCGCGACGCCGTCTCCGAATCCTCCTGGGCGGCAGCGGAGAGGGCGAGATAGAGTCTCGTTTGCTGTCGGGAGCCATCGATAAGAAGGGCGTTTTTCGCTGACTTCTCACTGTCCGCATACATTTCCAAATAGTACTGACACATCGCAAGATTGCCAAGCGCGATCGCGTCCGTCGGCGAAAGGCGTACTGCAGTCTCATATTCGGTAAGCGCCGGTTTCAGCTCTTTGGACATCAGGTAACAAGAGCCTCTGCCCATGTAAGCCCTGCTGTAGTTTTTATCCAATTCAATGGCTTGATTGAAGTCTGCGAGAGCCTTATTCACGTCCTTTTTGCGGAGCCGGACGTTCCCTCTGTTCGTGTAAGCGTCCGGGGCTATAGGATCGAGTTCAATCGCTCGGTTAAAATCCGCCAGCGCCAGATCGTATTGACGCAGTTCGATGCGAGCATCTCCGCGGTTCATCCAACCGTTGCGATACTCCGGTTTTAATTTCAGGAGTTGATCGTAATCAGTGATGGCTTTATCGTGCCTCCCCGACCGTAGAAAGGCGTTCCCCCGGTAAACATAACCGTCCCATGCTTTCGGAGACAGTTTGATCGCCCTGTCGAAATCCTCAAAGGCGGCGTCATGATTGGCTTGATGCAGGAAAGTTTGTCCCCGATTCAATAGAGCGGCATGCGAAGTCGGCTCTCGATCCAGAGCCGCTTTGAAATCCGCTTGAGCCTTCGAATACTCTTTTTTGCGATCATAGGAGATGCCCCGATTGATGTATGCAGACGAGTTTTTAGGTTTTGAGAGGATCGTTTTTGAGAAATCCTCAATGGCTCCATCGTATTCATGACTGAGCAGTTTGGCGTTCCCCCGCCGAAAGTAGGCTTCCGGGTCCTTCGGATTCAGCTCAATCGCCTGATTGTAAAGCGCGATAGCCTGTTCATATTGACCTTCACGCTCCTTTAAGTAGCCTTTATCTATGAGGGAGAGCTTTTTGTCGCTTTTGGTCTTGAGCGGCTCTGTCGAGATTTCCTGAGCCGCAAGAGGAAAAACGAAGAAGCCTGAGATTCCCAAGAAAATAGCGACAGTAATCTTTTTTAAACTAACATTGAGATATTGCGCGTTCATTGCGTATTTTTCTCCTGCGAAATTAAATGCTCTGCGAGATTAGACCTATTGGCTTTAAAGAGCCTCGCTATGCGCTGGGCTGAGGCGTCCTTAAAACGAATTTTGGATGAATCCGATTATGTTCCAGCTGAGCGTAAAACCCCCTTCGTGTCCGATGGAAGCCCAGCGGAAAGTCATTGAGCCTGAAATTCATGCTCCGGCTCTGCAGAACGCCGATGAGGCGTACGATTTATTGCCCGGCGATGGAATGCCGTCCAAAAAACTCAACGTTGGACGTGTAAAGCGGTCATGCTTTTGCGAAAAGAGACTCAGCGTCGATGATGCTGTAGCGATACCCCTGTTCCGTCAGGAAAAGCTGTCTGTGAGTGGCAAACTCCTGGTCGCGAGACTCGCTCGTGACAATGGAGTAGAAGTAAGCCTGTGCGCCATCGGATTTCGGTCTCAAAATGCGACCCAATCTCTGGGCCTCTTCCTGCCGTGAGCCGAACGTGCCGCTCACTTGAATCGCGACGTTCGCGTCCGGCAAGTCAATAGAGAAGTTCGCGACTTTTGAGACGATAAGTTGTTTGATTTCGCCTTTTTTGAAAGCGGCATACACTTTCTCTCGCTCTCTTTGAGGCGTTTTGCCGGTGATGACAGGCAGATTGAACTTCTTGACGATGCTGTCCAACTGCTCTAGATACTGCCCGATAATGAGGATGTTGTCGTCCTTGTGTTTTTCAATTAGAGCCGTGATTACATCCTCTTTAGCAGGGTTGCAGGAGGCGAGTCGGAATTTCTCTCGCGGGTCGGCGACGGCGTAATCAAGACGATCAACTTCCTTCAATGAGATGCGTATCTCCGTGCAGGTGGCAGTGGCGATCCAACCCTGCTTCT
>JAYVOT010000839.1:0-4042 GCA_043757795.1 Chthonomonadaceae bacterium
CTGAGCTAATTCCCCGATGCGGTATTTCCTATCGAATATTGTACAACTCCCGACGGAGATTTGTCAAGAGGGCGTCCACGCTATTTGATGCCCGTCATCTATAGATTTTGTCGCATCTTGCGTCCAACCAGTTCACAACTCTTTCAAATACTCTCTCCCTGTCCTCTTCCAACTCCACATGCAATTCATGGAGCATACCATCAAATCGAGTAATTTCATCGGATTCCGCTTTCGCAATTTTTGAAAAGAGCGCCTCCGTTACAGATGTTCTAACGACTTTGTCCTCTCCGGCGAGCAGCCATAAAGTGGGTGCGATATCGCCCAGGAAACCTTGCTGAAGTTTTTTAGATGCCTGCTGAGCTGCAAAAAACCACTCCAAGGTGATGTGGGAGGCTCGAAGTTCATCTTTCGCCATCTTTTCGTTTTCGATTCCGCATCGCGTGAGACGTTTGGAACTTGATGCGGTCTTGATTTTGAACTCAGGCAAAAAAACTACCGCCGCTCTGCCCGCAATGATTTGCCAGAGCGGAATTTTATTCTCCGAATTCAATCAAAGGTGCGCTCAAAATCACTCCTGATACCGGACTTCCTAAGTCTCCTGCGAGAAAATGCAGCCCTGCAAGGGCGCCCATGCTATGCCCATAGATGAAGACGGGGGCATCCTTCGGCAAGTCCCGTTTTAAACGATGCAGTGAAGTTTGTAAATCCATTGAGTAGTAATCAAAACTCTTCACGGAGTGCCGGGTACCTCCGGAACGCCCCATGCCCCTGAAATCGGCGCCTGCAACCCGATACCCGGATGCTGTCAGTCGCTCTGCGAGATGTACGTATTTCTCGATTCGTTCGCCAAAGCCATGCGCTAAGAGAACCCCCGCTCTTGGATTGACGGCATGATCTCCTCTTTCATGCCACTCCTTATAGCTTAAAGTCGGTCCGTCCGAATTCACGATCTCTTCATCAACTTCAGGCTTGCTTTTGCCGTCCAAATAGGGGTCATTCTCTATCACGATCAACACTCATCTTTCGATTCTTATTCAAAATGAGTTGACTCTTTGAGAACTCATTGGTACAATAGCGGCATAACTTTGTGAGATGCGCAACTGGCGATTGCGGGGACTAAACCCCGGGGGAACGCATCTCAAGGCTTTTTTGTCGCACGCCTGGGCTTTCGCATCACTCTACTTCGCAGATGCAAGCCTGGGCGTCTCTTTTTTGCTTGTATCCGCTATTTTTCTAAAAGGAGAACAAAAGTTGTCTTCCGCACCGCGACGCGCCTTACTCAGCGTCTCAGATAAAACAGGTCTGGTGGAATTCGCCACAGACTTGACAAAACTCGGTTTTGAAATCGTCTCCACAGGCGGAACTGCGAAATCGCTTTCCGAGGCCGGCTTGAAAGTCCTTAGTATCAGCAACGTCACCGGCTTCCCGGAAATGCTTGAGGGAAGAGTCAAAACTCTGCATCCCGCCGTTCACGGAGGGTTGTTGGCGGACAGATCTAAAGCTGAACATCTCAAAGCCATCGCCGACCACAACATCTCCCCTATCGATCTAGTTTGCGTCAATCTTTATCCTTTCGCTGCGACTGTAGCCAGGCCGGGAGCGTCTCTTGAAGAAGCGATCGAGAACATTGACATCGGCGGCCCCGCGATGATTCGCTCCGCTGCGAAAAATCACACAGGCGTAATAGTCGTCGTTCATCCTTCGGACTACTCCGCAATCCTGCTGGAAATGAACGACAATGAAGGCAACGTTTCGTTGCAAACTCGCAGAAACCTTGCCGCAAAAGCATATGCGCATACCGGGCAATACGACGCTTTCATAAGTCAGTGGTTGGCGGACAAGTTTGCAAATGAAGGCGATGACTCGCTTGTATTCCCGCCCGAAATGGCGTTGGGCTTCAAAAAAGCTCAGGATTGTCGCTATGGAGAAAATCCTCATCAGAAAGCGGCTTTTTATATTTCGCCCGGAGTGATTGAGCCTTGCGTCGCGAATGCCAAACAGATTCACGGTAAAGAACTCTCGTTCAATAACTTTTACGACTTGAACGGCGCACTCGAAACTGTCAAAGAGTTCAGCGAAGAGTCGCTCCCAGCCGCCGTGATCATCAAACACAGCAACCCATGCGGAGCCGCTCTCGCCCCCACCCTATCGGAAGCTTTCCAGAAAGCGCGTCTCGGCGACACGACCTCCGCCTTCGGAGGAATTCTTGCAGTGACGCGCACGCTTGATGTCGCAACAGCTGAAGAAATCACAGGCAAAAACACTTTCTTCGAGGCGATTATCGCTCCGGGTTACGAACCTGAAGCGATCACGATATTAAAGGAGCGAAAGAAATGGGGAGCGAATTTAAGATTATTGGAAGTCGGCGAACTGAAAGGATGGAGAGAAAAAGCGAGCCTTACCGGCAAAGATTACAAGCGAGTTGTCGGAGGCGTTCTCGTTCAAACGCCGGATCACCTCGTTATAACAGCTGCTGACCTGAAGTGCGCAACGAAAAGAGAACCAACTCCTGAAGAGATCGAAGAAATGCTTTTCGGCTGGCGAATAATGCGCCATGTCAAGAGCAATGCGATCGTTTTCACAAAAAACAAGCAGGTTCTTGGTGTCGGAGCGGGCCAAATGAACCGCGTACGATCCGTGCGCCTCTGTGTGGAACAGGCAGGCGAGCAAGCCAGGGGAGCTGTTATGGCTTCCGACGCCTTCTTCCCCTTTCCGGACGGACCCGAGGCCGCTGCTCTCGCAGGAATCACTGCAATCATTCAACCTGGCGGATCGGTGAAAGATCAAGAAACGATTGACATCGCAGATAAGTTCGGCATTGCAATGGTTATGACTGGGGTTCGACATTTTCTGCATTAAGTCTAAGCATGAAAAACCGCATATATAGGCTCCAGTTTTTCACACGCTCTCAACTTGCGTATACGACCTATCCCAGAAGGCATTCTCTTCAGGATAGGCCGTAATGAAGCCCGATTACGTGCTTGCTCATTGCTTGCGGGTTCGAATCCGAGTGCGAGCATGCTTTCTGAACCAACTCCGCTGATTGTCGCGAGTCGCTATAATAGCCGTTTAAAGAAAGCCAGGGTCTCTGATTTCTGCAACATCCGGTTCTCAGGCAACTTAAAACCGTGACCGTCGTTAATCATCACTATCAACTTCACTTCAACTCCCGCCTTCTTCAGGGCGTCGGCGAGGCGATTTGATTGATCCGCCGGCACAAGCGGATCTTTATCTCCGTGCATTATTAGGAACGGCGCGGAATTCTTATCCACATGCGTTATAGGAGATCCCTCACGATAGAGCTCAAGAGCGTCTTCTCGCTTGATTCCGAAAAAATTCGTTACCAGGTTAGTCGCGAAGGAGGGCAATTTTGAAGTTGATTTATCCGCCATGAAATCGCTTGGTCCATAGAGATCGACTACGCATTTGACTTTACTGCTAAACGCCGACAGCTTTTCATCGCTGTTGTCTCGTGTCTCTCTCGTGCCCAATAGTGAAGCAAGGTGTCCGCCTGCGGAATCGCCAATCGCCCCGATCCTTTTTGCGTCGATTCCGTATTCGTCCGCATGCGCTCGAACCCAACGAACCGCCCTTTGAACATCGTCCAATTGAGCCGGATATCTCGCTTTTGGAACAAGACGATAATTCACGCTAAACACGACGAAACCCTCGGTAGCGAGAGACTTCGACACCTCTGAGTTGTAAGCGTCCGCCTTATCGCCTCCGAACCACCCTCCCCCATGTATCACTAAAACCGCAGGAAGTTTTCCGGTCAAGCCCATTGGTTCATAAACGTCTAGAAGCAAATTGATTGCAGACTTGATAGTATCGCTTTTGGAAGACGGATTGGCATCGGGCGAGGCTTTTACGGGAATCTCTACAACGCCTACTCCATACGCCACATCCTTTAAAACTCTAATTTCATTTGCGGAGACGCCATTCCACGAAAAAATAGCAAAAGCGACTATCCAAAAGATTTTTTTGCAAAATATCATGTCAACCTCCGCAACCGTTCCGCCCATTATCAAGCTAAGGAGTCGCC
>JAYVOT010000840.1:0-4039 GCA_043757795.1 Chthonomonadaceae bacterium
CGCAGGAGCGTCAGCTTGAGAAAGGGTTGATCAATCATATCCGCCAATTTTTGTTGGAACTGGGAACTGGCTTCGCCTTTGTCGGCAGTCAGTATCACATTGAATTCGATGACGAAGACTACTTCCTCGATCTCCTCTTCTATCATCTGAAACTTCGCTGTTTCGTGATCATCGACTTGAAAAGCGGCAAGTTCAAACCGGAGTATGCAGGCAAGATGAATTTCTATCTTGCTGTTTCGGACGATCTGCTCCGCCACCCGCAGGACAATCCGAGCATCGGACTAATTCTATGCAAAGAAAAAAAAGCGGTGACTGTTGAGTATTCGCTTCGCAATACGGCGACGCCTATCGGCGTTTCTGAATATCTGATTACTGAAACGTTGCCTGACGAACTCCGGACGAGTCTGCCAACCGTCGAACAATTGGAGGCGGAGTTAGCGGATAAAGAGGAGGAGTATGGCGACGACGCAAAAGAATGAGATCGTTGGAGGGGAGTTGAGCCTCTTTGCGGAGACATTTTTCCCGCCCTTCCGCAAGGCGCGAACCGGGCTGGAAAGAAAGCCGTCACACCCTTCGACTACAGTTGCTACGACTCGGAGGACGAGTGAGGATAAGTGATTAATGTCCGAACCATGATACCCATGATTAAAGGATTGCCATGATTCGAGCCAACAGGATTACCTTGCATTAGAATCATGCTAATCTTATAATCATGGGCATCATGGTTCGGACAATCCCTGCCTCAATAGATGCTCATAGCAACGAGGGCAATTCCTCAAATCGTATTGTCAATAACGTCTTCTGTTCTGAGAAATCATTTACAAAACGATTTCTGCCGCACTGCCTCATAGAGCAACACCCCTGCAGCTACCGTCACATTAAGAGAAGAAGCCCCGTTTGGCGACATGGGAAGCCGGACGAAGTCGGTGGCGCCGGCGCGCGCGGATTCCGTCATCCCGCTCGTTTCGTTGCCGACCGCGATGCAGAGGGGACGCCGGTCGAGACTGGCGTCATACGCCGTTTTTTCAGCGGAGGCGGAGCTTGCGACTACCGCAAAACCCGCCCCGCCGAGTTGGATGAGAAGCTCGGCGAGATTCGGAACAAGGCAGATAGGCAGACGCAAAATCGAGCCGGTCGTGGAACGAACCGCCGCCCGCGAAAAGGGTTCCGCGGAGTCTGAAGAGAGTATCAACGCCCCGCAACCCGCCGCCTCCGCCGTTCGCACGAGAACCCCCACGTTCCTAGGATCTTGAATGTTCTCGCCCGCGAGCAGAAGAGCCGAGGCGAATTCTCCCTCTTTATTCAGCAAATCCGTCGGTGAAACAGTTCTTTGCTCCACCACCGCGATCGAGGTCACGCCTGTCTCATAGTTCGTTCCGACGAGTTTCTGCAACACGCCCGGGCGAATGCTGTAGACGGGAGTTTTCGCCTCTTCGCAAAGCGTTTTCAGCGCCCTCGCTTCATCCGGGACGGCTAGCACCATAGAAACTTTCGAGGGCGAAGCCAACGCCTGCCGGATCATCCCGGAGTTTTCCACCAGATATTTCCGTTCGGCGTCTCGCGCGTTCTGTTTTATCAGTTTTAATGCGTATTGATACGCTTCGTCTTTGATTCCTGAGATTTCTCGCAGCATATTCAACTCCCTTTACCTGTGTTTGGAAGTATACCAGAAGAAGATGCAGGAAACTCCCGACACTCTAGCGTATTTTAAGCATAGAAAATGAAACGGACGGGAGATTACGCCGCTGATACGACAACAGATACTCATTCTTCACCTTTCCCACCCTGAGTTGGATTCTCAAACGATCGCCTGGGCGCTCTATGACGGCGCGAAACCTGCGGACGAACTTCAGATGCAATCGGGAGACGAAGAACAACCCCCTTACAGATCCGTTCTAGACGCAATGCGAGACGGCTGGTTCGTCATCCAGATTCCGGCGTTGCCCTATTTTCCGCACGGGCTGGAGCACGAGACAGCGCATCTTCCTTACGAATACGTCCTTGAACGCAAAGTAGAGACCGCTTAAGGCGGCGCAAATCAGCGCAGACGACCTAGTACCCCATTATTGATATTGATTGAAAGGCGAAACGATAAATGGCAAAACTTGACAAAAAGCATCTGTTGAACGCGAAACAGATGGCTAAATTCGCGGGCGACGGATATCTCCTCTTCGACGACCTTATCCCTGACGAGGTGAATCGAGCGGTTCACGCCGATCAGAGCGCAGGGAAGGGGCATTGGAACGACTCGGAGGCGACGCGCGCCCTCTTTGAACTCCCGAGCGTCAAGGGCGTGATTCAGAGCCTCGTGGGCGAGAATCCCGTCTACGATCACTCCGCACTGCACGTCGTCGGGGCGATGCAGGGCAGGGCGCAGGAGTGGCACGCGGATTCCATCATCGACGCTCGCCCGTTCGGCTTCGATATTCAGATGATGTATTTCTCCCATGACACCCCGAAAGAGATGGGACCGACGCTTATTCTTCCCGGCTCGCACCTGAGACGCGCTAGCAACCTCTCCATTGCACGGTACAAAAATATATTGGGACAGCGACAACTTGCCGGGAAAGCGGGCACCATTGCGTTCACGCATCAGGCGATCTGGCACTGCGCACAGCCGAACAAAACGAACACGACGCGCTATATGTTCAAATTGCGTTTGCGGGCTGGAGAGGAGCAGCGAGGACTCTTCAATCTGGACGGCTATAATGACCCTGAGGTGCGTCGCGTGATCGGCGGTGCGCGTCATCCCTGGTTCGGAGATCAAGACCGGGCGGAGAACGTGATGAGGGCGAAACTGTGGCGGCATCTCTGCAACGACAATTCGGTGGATGTCTCCTTTGAGGGCGTTCTCACTCGAATGGGAATCTGACAAACCGGAACGCTTCGTTTCTCTCGCTTGTCTTTGTCTATAATAAGGCGGCAACGGGCGAGGTTCCGGGCGCACGAATAGGTTGAACGGGAGACGGCATTTGGCGAACGAGTTGGCATTGGCGCTGAAAACGATTCTGATCGGCAAAACGAAAATCGGATTGCAAGACCTCCGACTTCGAGAGGACATTCTTATCGACGACGTTCGTCTTGAAGGCGAGGGCGTTCGGATAGACCTTCCGGAGACCGTCGCTACGCCGCCGAACGTTAATGCGGGCGAGGTCAAATTTACGGCGATGATGACGGAAGCGAACGTGAATCGACTGGTTCAAGCCAACCTTCCGGCGAACGCTCCGGTCAGAAACCTTCAATTGACTCTTCTCACGGGAAGGGCGAAAGTATCGGGACAATATGTGAAGCTCATCCCGATTCCCTTCGTCGTGGAGATCGTCCCGCAGATCGAAAACGGGGTGCGCGTTCGTCTCGCCCTTCAATCGTCACCGGGGCTTCCCATTCCAAAACCTATTCTGGATGCAATTGAATCGCACTTGAACCATATGGCGAATATCGACCTGAGCGATTTGCCTATCGCAGTCCGGCTGGATGAGATTCGTTGCGAGCCGGGTAGAATCACTACGTCCGGGAAAATTCGCATGGAATTTCCGTTTAAATCGTAACGCTCTTCGCCATCATTCAAAAAGGAGTTTCTCATGAGATTGCAGGATAAAGTCGCTTTCATAACAGGTGCGAACAGCGGAATCGGCAAGGGGATTGCAGAGCGTTTCGCCGCTGAGGGAGCGCATGTCGCGGTGAACTACCTTCCCGGCGGAACGAGAGAGACGGACGCCGAGGCGGAGGTGCAGACTTTCGGGACGACGGGGATCGCAGTCGGCGGAGATGTCAGCAAACGCGAAGACGTTGAGCGTATGATCTCAGAGGTGCTCTCAAAATTCGGTCGAATCGACATCGCGATCAACAATGCCGGCATTGAAATCAAACGACCTTTTCTCGAAGTGACGGACGATGAGTGGAACAAAGTACTCGCAATCAATCTGTTCGGCGCTTTCCTCGTGCATCAGACGGCGGCGAAGGCGATGGTCAAACAGGGAAAAGGCGGTAAATTGATCAACATCTCCTCGGTTCACGAAGACATTCCCTTCCCGGAGTA
>JAYVOT010000841.1:0-4037 GCA_043757795.1 Chthonomonadaceae bacterium
TTAGGCATCGTGATGACGAGCGCGCCTTCCGGCTTCAACACGCGATGCAAGTCCCGCAGAACAGCGTTGATATTCTCTACATAACCCAGGCCTTCCGAAAAAACCGCGACATCGAAACTTTCGTTCTCGAAGGGCAACGGCTCATCCAAATCAGCGAGGACGAAAGGGATTTCCGGAAAGCGCCACTGATCTACGAGGTCGGAACCTGTCACTTCAAACCCCGATTTCGCTAGCCTCTCAGCCAGAAATCCCCCTCCTGCCGCCGCTTCAAGAAGCCTTCCGGGCGGCACGTCTTTGAGTAGATCGAACGCAAGATTCCAGACCAAATCGCCTGCCGCCCCTATCGCATCGAGAGAGTCCGTCTTCCTATTAAATTGCGAATCGTTCGACCGTAGGGTCACTTCCCCTTCTCTTTTTCGCGTTGCACTTCCGCTTCAATGAGCGCCTCGATGTTGTATCCGTTGACCGTCATTCCGGCGATATTGACATCTTGTATCGTGACGTTCGCCATATTGACATCTTGAAACTTGGCGTCCTGAAAGTTGATGTCGGTAAAGAGAACGGACGCCATACTGATATTGTTGAAAGTTGACTCCGCGAAACTTATGTTGTTGAACTTCGCCTTGTTGAGTACGACGTTATCAAAAACCGTTCCGTCTATCACGAGGTCAATGAGTTGAAATCCGCTCAAATTATTCTCCTTGCAAAAAGTATGCGACGCTCGACGGCGGGCAAATTTTTTCAGCGTTTTGCACATTCATTCATCATACCTCAAGGCTTGCATTGGAAGATGATCGGCGTCTGATTTTCATGAGAAGGATCATAATGAGCCGAGGGAAGAGAGTCATACAGCAAAATTGCAAGGCTGCCTCGCCAGGCATCATTACAAAACTATCGCAAATCGCAAGCCGTCTGCGACTTTCAAGATGGTTTCAAACTCAAGTTCAGCGACGAATGCTGTAAAGAAGTCCTTAAAGCGCCTCATTAGTTGCAATACGTAATTATTTGTTGTCGTGTTTCTTAATTTTCACAATGCGTGGGGGAAACAGCTTCGAAAACGTGATGAGGAAGAAGGCATTTTTTGTTCACTGATGCTCGCCATTTCAAAAGTGCGGAAAGCAGGCTAGGATCACCGGAAGGCGCGCATGCGGAAGCTTGAGGCATTGTCAGGAGAATCTCGAAGGAAATGTCCTTAGCCGGTTCCTAATTTCCAACAATTCGGGACTGCGCTAGCGTCTCGAAATAAATTTGATGATCGGAGCGAATTTGCGAGTGAAAATGCCTAAGATTTTCTCTTGATCTTCCGGCTCGATGGCGCGCAAGAACCAGATCGACAAGATAAAGACAGCGCCCCCCAATGCGATGGGAATGAGGATAAAGGAGTCTCGAAAAAGCCAAATCGACAATGCCATAAGCGCTGAGGCGAAAACGGCTTTTGCGAGTTGCAGAATGCTGTTCAAGTTCAAGACCTTGATTTTCAGGAGAAACATCGCGAAAATGGAGGTGGTAAACTCTGCCGTGCCGAAGGAGACGATCGCCCCCACGCCTCCGTTATGCATTGTTCTTACTGTGTATGGAATTAATAAATAGCAGAGTGTGTAGTTCAGAATCACAGTGCCGACCAGAAAGACGCTCCAGGAGGCGTTTTTTCGTTTTGCTACTAGGAAAGTGTAAAGAATTGTGGTGATGTAGATTGGCAGAATGCCGAATGCGCTCCAGGTCATCATCGCAGGAACTGTCGGGAATCGATCCCGATAGATCATATGCGTTATTTGACCGCCCAACATGAACATGAAAGTCGAAACGCCTAGCCCGGCGATCATAGTGGCGCTGAACACTCGAATCTGCATTCGGTCGAACGATTTTTCGTCGTTTGCATCCGCCATTCGCGCCGCGGTAGGCAAAAGCGCGGCGCAGAGAGCCGCAGGGAAAAACATGGTCGCGCCAATGAGCTTAGAGGCGGTTCCATAGTTGCCGACCTCTTCAAGGGAAGTGAAATGTTGCAAAATCAGGGTAGAACAGGCTGAATAGATCACCAGCACCACAGAGTTCAGTAGGAAGGGAGCGCCGCCGAGGATGACCCGCTTCCAGAGTTTTGGATCAAAAGTAGGGAAGATGCCTATCGTGTGATTTACCCAGGCGAAAAGGAGGAAAAAAGGGACGACGGACGCGACGAGTTGGGAGGCGATAACCGTCGGAATATAGCCGACACGATAAACAGGTATTGTGACAATCGCTGCTGACGAGCTGATGATAGAGATGATCGTACATTTTTTCGCCTCTTCCCAGCCGGAAAGGGCGGCGAGCATCGGACCGTTTATCAAACTGAGGCACGCGCCCAGAGAGATAATGACGCCCAGAGCGAAGGTCTCGCTATTCTCATGTTTGAAATGCATAATTGAAAGCGGGATGACGACAACCAGGGGAACCATAACTAGCCTCAAGCCGATAGCGGCGTTAATCAAACGCGCCGCTTCGTCTTTAGACTTTCTGGCGGATTCGACAGTCAAGAAGTTTTCGAGGCAGAGCGCAACAAAGGTGCTGGCGGTTCCGATGAAGGTCGCGGCAATTTGCCACTCGCCGATCTTTGTCGACCCGAAAAAATTAGGACTCACCACCATGTGAATCAGCGTCGCCATCCAAGTGACTATCTGTCCCAGGATGTAGATGCCTGCATTTTTTGAGACTCGAGCGTAGCCGCCAGTTGGCTCAGGCGTATTTGATTCTCTTAGATCGACTTTAACCGGAAATGTAGGCATAAAACCTCTCTCAATCACACTTTCAGGTTAGAAGCCAGTTTCAACTGTACTCTTTTTCACAGGTATAAAGCAATTGAGCAAAAAATTAAATTATCAAAAATATCATTATGAGTTACATGAAAAATAATACGCATCGGATTTTAGACCACTGTATATCGATTCTTCTTCAACTATGTTCTAAATAGGATAATGACTATTGCTTAATCCTAAGTTTAACTAGACTAAGAAATTTGATAATTATCCTAGATAAATAATCACCGTTTGAAGTGAGATGGCGTGATGAATTTATAAAGGATTCTGATCTCATCCTTGAAATAATACTCCCTCCATGAATTTTCGACAGATGGGAAGATATTTTCCAAAGAATTAGAATTGAAGGATTATATTTGAGTTCTCTCAATTTTAATGCATCAGTTTTCGATATGCCATATAGAGTTGGAGCATTTTCGCAGAATAGATAGTTCAAATTATCTGTTAACACATTATCTTTTTTTTCTTGATTCGTTTTGCTCTTTGCATGAACTCTGTATAATAATAGTTTCTCTTCTAAATTTGCAAGTTTATAAAAATGTGCTAAGCGCATCCAAAGATCATAATCCTCAGCGCACAGAGCATTTGTTTTGTTGTAGTTGCCGGCCTGAAGCACTGCTAAACGACGGAAAGTTACTACAGGATGTGCTAAAGGGTTGAAGGCAAGCATCATATGAAGAATATCATCGTGATGAGAATTTAATAATCCAAAACTGCCGCTCTCTTCACCATTAATATCAATCGTGGTTACATTACTGCCGACAGCGCCAACTTCCGGATGGGCTTCTAAGAATTCAATTTGTTTCTCCAGGCGCAACGGGATATTGATGTCATCCGCATCAATTCTGGCACAGAACTCCGTATCTGCCATCTTCACCATTTCGTCTAGGCACTCGACAAGAGGAAGAGGATTATTACAAACGATTTTGCCTGGAATTCGTTCAGGGATCCATTTATTAAGTTCTTCAAGAGTTCCATCAGAAGAATTATTGTCCCAGGCAATTATCACCCAATTACGGTAAGTTTGCGCTTTAATGCTAGCCAGAGTCTCAGTAATATAAGGCATGCCATTCTTTACCGGAAGCAACCATGTGACTTTAGTAGAATTACTCATATCTTGTTTACTTCTATTTTAAAGATTGTAGCATGCATTCCTCTACTCTGTTTACGTGCAGATATAGAGGTATATGAATAATAACATATTGATATTTTTCACGAGTCTCCTCAGGAGCTCGTGAAAATTATCAA
>JAYVOT010000842.1:0-4033 GCA_043757795.1 Chthonomonadaceae bacterium
GCAGTTATCTGATGATTCGCTACTATTGACCTGCAAAATGTACTTGATTATAGACATATTCTCTTTGTCGCAAGAAAACTCCTTCTGAAGTTGAAAAAAAAGTCGATTTTTTTTCAGCGACCCTGAGGAATTTCCTCGATTCAGCCGAAGAGGTCACACTTTGAACCGAACATGAAGAATATCGCCGTCTTTTACGAGATACTCTTTTCCCTCAAGGCGCATTTTGCCTGCAGATTTCGCCTCGTCCCAACAGCCTCCGACCGACTTGAAGTCCTCAAAGTCCATCAACTCCGCTCGAATGAACCCTCTTGCAAGGTCGCTATGAATCGCGGAGGCTGCCCCGACCGCGTTCGTTCCCTGCTTGATAGTCCAGGCTCGCACCTCGTCTTCGCCGACTGTGAAAAAACTGATCTGCCCAAGAGCCGCGTAGGCGGCGCTGATGAGCCGATTTCGCGCGGCTTCCGGAATTCCCATCGCTTCAAGAAAATCGCGTTCGTCCTCCGGAGACATCTGTGAGACTTCCATTTCGACCTTCGCGCAGAGCGTAACGAAAGGAGTCCCTTGAGCGTTTGCAAACGACTCGAGCGGTTTCACAGCGCTTGGCAGTTCGTCGCCGATCTCGTTCTCGCCGATATTCGCGACTAGAATAAGAGATTTACCGGATACGAAGGCATAGCTTCGAATGGATCGCTGCTCGTCCTCGGTGAGTTCGAGCGAGCGAACGGGCAAGAACGCGTCAAGGTGCGCTTTCACCTTGTTCAAAACCTGATGTTCCGCTGCCTCAGAGTTTGTCTGCCGTTTCAGGACTCGCGCCTTCTCCAATTTTTCCAGCCGCGTTTCAATGACTGTAAGATCTGCAAGTAGAAGTTCCTCAAGAATCTTCTCCGCATCGCGAAAAGGGTTGATTCCTCCCTCCGGCAATGTCACTGAAGGATCGTCGAAAGCGCGAACATTCAAAATCAAAGCGTCCATGTTTCGAACGGCGGCGAAAAAGTCGCTTCCAAACTTGTCGCCCCTACCCTGCATTTCGTTCCGCTCCACTCGCGCCCCGCCTTCGGTCACTTCGATGCTTGCGGGCGTGATCTTCTTCGGCTTGCATGTCTCGACAGCGTGATCGAATCGCGCGTCCGGAACGGAGATGACGTTAACTGAGACTTCGCCGCCGCCAAAGCGGTTGAGTTCCACTTGCGAGCGGGTGAGCGCATTATAAAGACTTGTCTTGCCGGACTGCGGCAGACCGATGATACCGACTTTCATAGTTTGGTAACTTTCCTCCTGCGACGGACGCATCGTCCGCCGGATTTCTCGTATAATGATACTATGAACCGAGAACAAAAACAAACTATAATGGAACAATCGATACGAAAGATGCAAAATGGGGCGCCTCAAGAGACTCTGCAGCGTATTTCGCGCAGACAGTTCCTCTATAGAAACCTCGTCCTCGCCGGAACCGTCGCGTTGGGAGAAGGCGTCATCGCGGAGGGAACCCCTCAGGTGACGCGTCACACTCTCGAGATGCGCGGCTTGAAAAAACCGATGCGAGTGGTTCAACTCTCGGATTTTCATCGCTCCTGGTGCGTTTCGGAAGCCTTTTTAATGAGAGTAGTCGAGCAGGCGAACGAGCTGAAGCCGGACGTTGCGTTGCTCACAGGCGACTTCGTGACGAAGTCGGCAGGATACATGGAGTCGTGTTTGAACGCGCTTGCAAAACTGGACGTCAAACATGGGGCTTACGCGGTTTTAGGCAATCACGACTACGCCTCGGACGGGCATACCGCTGGCCCGCGAGTCGTTCAAAAGCTTCACTCGATCAATATTCCCGTCCTCACGAATGCGCATGTCAAATTGGATACGGGGTTGACCATCGTGGGAGTGGACGATTATTGGTTGGGTCACGCAAATCCGGCTCTCGCCTTTCAAGGGGTGAACATGAAGGGGGCAGTGATCGGAATGACGCACAACCCCGGCATTTTTCCCTGGCTATGCGACCGAAATTGCCCGTTTCTCGCCGGACACACGCATGGGGGACAGATTCATTTCCCGCTCATAACGCCCTATCTGCTCCAGAGCATTGGCAGGAAAGCCGGCAAATACCTTAGCGGATGGTATCGGGAGGAGGGACAGCCCGGCAGCCTCTATGTCTCAAGAGGAATTGGCGTCGTCGGCATTCCGATGCGATTCCGTTGTGACCCTGAAATCACGCTCTTCGAACTCGAACCGGCTTAAATCGTCAATTATTTAAAGTGAGGGCACACTGGATGTTGACTCGAAAACTGCTTTCCGTTCAGGCGGGCAAACCCGAAAACCTGACGACCGATGGAAAAACTTGGCGAAGCGCCATTTTCAAAACGCCGTTGATCGGGCGAGTCTTTGCGGGTACTGAAAACATTGCAGGCGACAAGCAGGCGAACTTGAGATTTCATGGAGGACCTGAGATGGCGATTTGCTGTTTTTCTTCCGAATACTACTCGCGTTGGGCGGCGCGCGTCGGGGCGGGAGAAAACTTTCGATTCGGCGCTTTCGGGGAAAACTTCACGCTTGAGGGTTCGCTTGACGACGAGGTCTGCATAGGAGACGTGTTCGAAATCGGGTCGGCTCAAGTACAAATTTCGCAACCTCGCCAACCCTGCATCAACCTCGCGCGAAAGTGGAACTGTCCGGAGATGCCGGAAGAGATGATAGAACTCGGGCACACAGGCTTCTATTTGCGAGTTTTGAAAGAGGGGGAGGTCGGATCCGGAGACAGTATGGCGATGCTCGCCCGCCCCAACCCCGGCATCACAATCAAAACCGTGATTGATGCGAAGTTCCGAAAATTCGGCGGCGGCGAACTTGCAAGCCAGCTTGCGAACCTGCCGGAATTGGCGGAGACCTGGCAAACGACTTTCGGCAAACGATCGTGAAAACAAATCGTCATCGTGCAAATCTTCTTTCGCGGCAACTGCAGGTTACGATTATTTTGTAGCCCGCAATCTAGTTCCAACATTCGCTCAGGCAACGTCCAAAAATAAGAACCGGATTCCCAGGAATAAATTCCAGGTCTCGGTGGCGTTCCGCCGTCTGTGCTTCGCACAGGAGAGAGTCGACCGAATCATGTGCGAAGCACACGCAACGCTGCAAAGACCTGGAATTTATATTCCTGCGATTCGACCTGGTTGTTTCGGCCGATTGCCGTGCAAGCAAGATTCAAAACGTCGGATTAAGTGGAATACGCTGATACGATCGATTCAGTTATTTTTGTGAGTTGTCTTAGATGTCAGCAAGATCAAAACTCGATAGACGTCGGGTTCAACTCTTTTCTCCGCAACCTCCACAGCCACGCTCTCCTTCACCGACTCCAAAACCCGTAAGATAGTCGAAACGATAACTTCCACACGCGAGCATCCCTTCTACATGCAAGGCGTCAAGCTCGTCATCGCCGGATGATTGGGAATGCGATTCTCAACCGCGCTAGTTGCGTACCCACACTGGCGTTTGGAAGTATTGAGAATTGGGAGTTTTGTCCGGTCATTCCTATTCAAAGTACGCATTGTACAAAAAAAACTCCCAGCGAGGTTCTCTTCGCCCAAATTAAGGGCGCGTCATAGCAAAACCCTCAGACTCGCGTTATCCTTATATACTAAACTGAACGCCTATAACTTGTACTCCCGATTCTACCTGCCGTTGCCGTCAGCTTTTAGTTCTATAAGTTCGTTGACGAGGCCATGCTCATGGCATTTGCGTTGAAATAGGCGCAGACCTGTCATCTGTTCCGGCGTCAAGTCATAGTTCATCACGTTCAAGAGGTAGTCTTCGCACCGATTCTCAGGGAGCTTGAATTTCAACGCCCATTTGCTTGCTATGTCCGGGAGCCGAGCCAATCCCCAATTTTTCGCCTTGGTGAGGACAGTGGAGACGGCTATAAAATCAGAATCGTTTCGCGCTTGCCATGCTGCGTAGACAAACGGAAGTCCGGTCAATTCCAGCCACGCCTGACCCAGATCGTACTCCAGCGTGCCGTCGTGAAAATCGAATAGTTTCAGGTCGCCGATGA
>JAYVOT010000843.1:0-4027 GCA_043757795.1 Chthonomonadaceae bacterium
TCAGAACCCAATCTCATTTGTCGCTGACCGCTGGCTTAAATGGTCTATGACGCTCATCAAGTCTGAACTCTTACTTGCTTTATGCCAGAGGGGGCGAGAGTGAGCGACTGAATTCCGATACTCAACCTATCAGCGGATCATAGGTTAGGAAACGATTTCGCTTGCAGAACTTGCATTGAATTCCGGCTATCCTCGTCATGTAAAAAAGTCTCTCGCTTTCGATACTCCAAGTTCCGCAATCGAAATCGTTTCCTTCTCGAATCTGATATAATTAATGCAGCAAGCAAATTCAGCGACCACGAACAAAACAGCAGGAGAATTGAAAACAACTATGAGCATTCCAACCGACCCCGCAGTTCAGAAGCTGCATGAATGGATCGATGCGCACCGAGCGGAGATCGTCGAGTCTCTACAGGGAGTATTGCGAATTCCGAGTGTGGAAGCTCCCGCTGCAGGACCGACTGCGCCTTTTGGACAGCCTGTACGCGATGCCCTGGACTACACTCTCAAACTTTGCGATAAACTCGGTTTCAAGACAGAGGACTTCGATGGATACGCTTGCCATGCCGAAATGGGGCAGGGGGCGGAGATGGTTGCAGCTTTAGGACATCTGGATGTCGTGCCGGAAGGAGACAGATGGACGAACCCGCCTTATTCCGCCGTCATCATCGACGACGTAATCTATGCGCGCGGAACTTCCGACGACAAAGGTCCGATCTACGCCGCACTCTTCGGAGCGAAAGCAATACTAGACTCTGGATTGCCGCTCAGCCGACGAATCAGGATCATCTTCGGTTGCAACGAGGAAAGCGGGTTCGGATGCGTGCATCACTATTTCAATGTAGCGAATCAAGAGCGTCCGGTTTCAGGATTCACGCCGGATGCCGGATTTCCACTCTGCTATGCCGAAAAAGGGATCGCGAACCTTGTCCTCGAAAAGCCCCTTCCTTCTGCGGATCGCCCCCTTAGAATTGTGAAAGCGAGCGGAGGCAGACGCCCCAACATGGTTCCCGACTCCGCGCAAGCGAGCCTTGTGGGAACCGCGAAAGCCAAAGACGCCGCTGCTGCGGAGTTGGACAAATTCTGGGATAAAAACGTCTCCTATGAAGAGACGAGCGAAGAGTTGATCGTCACGGCGATAGGCAAGTCCGCACACGGCGCTCGCCCGACGTTGGGCGACAACGCAGTCGCAAGGCTAGCGCGCGCGCTCTCGACGCTGGGGCTTCACGAATCGGAGTGCTGGTTGCACTGGGCGGATCTCTCTTCGGATACGACCGGAGGCGCTCTCGGAATCGCCGGTAGAGACGATGTCGCAGGAGAATTGACGAGCAACCTGGGAATTTTGGAGACTACGGAGCAGGAGACGATACGGTTGACCTACAATATCCGTTATCCCGTCACCTGGACTTTTGAAGAGTTGCTTGCGAAGAACAAACCTGCCATAGATGCGGCAGGATGGACGATCGCCGAAAGCAGCAATCAGGCTCCGCTCTACGTTCCCTTGGACAAGGAACCTGTATTGACATTGCTGAGAGTTTATCGGGAAGAAACCGGAGACTACGAGAGCCTGCCTGAAACAATGGGCGGCGGGACTTATGCTCGCGCCACTCCGAACATCGTCGCTTACGGCTCGCACTTTCCCGGCGACGACAAATACGGGCCCGCTCACGAGCCGGACGAATGCATCTCAATTGACGGGCTGCTTAGAGCCGCCAAAGTGTATGCGCACGCGCTCTATGAGTTGGCAAAGTAAGTCGGGCATTGAGCGAAACTTGAATTAAAATTGACACGAAAGAATTGAAGCTTCGAATCTGGGCTTATTCGCATTTTTCCAAGGCGATCTAAATACGGAAACCCCTCTTGCATAGTCTGCAAGAGGGGTTTCGTATTTGCGCTATTTTAAACTGCTGCTAAGGCAGCTTGACTCAAATGAAAAGCGACGACGCTTCAATAAATAAAAGTTCGACCCGAAATCAAGAGGACGGTCGGAAATCGTAGATGGGTACGACAGCCATGTCATCCGGAGCGTGATTCGACTGCAATGAGGCGATGAGATTGACGGTAGTTGGCATCGAAAACTGCGTCTCGCCGCAAAGCTGACATATTTCCGCAGGAACATTTCGGAAAATAGCGAATTCGCTGGACGTTCGTCTTAGTGTCAGAGTGATAATGCTCGATTCGCATTCTCCGCTGCATCGAGTGCAACGGATCGCCGGAGAGGCGATATCAAGAAAACTGTCCATTTGCGAGTCCTTTCGTTTTTTCAACGACAGCTTGATTATTCTCCACATCCATGGGAGAATCCTATAGTAGTCTTACTGATAATTCATTTTTTCCTGAAAATCAGGCATTATTGCAGATAGTTTATCTGTATAATCGCCCTTGATTTTAGCTAGCGCTTATTCAATTGTTCTTGCATGATACCCCAATCTCTAGGGACTCCCTGTTTTGGGTTGTATTTTTTTCGCCTATGTTCTATAATGTTCCACCTGCTTTAATTCGCCGAGACGAGCGAACTTAACGAGAAAGAAGAAGAACAAGCAATGATAGTTCCGACTAGAACCCTGTTTGAGCATGCCTATGGCAACTACGCTTTGGGGGCTTACAACATTAATAACTTGGAGCAGACGATGGGGCTGTTTCAAGGATGCATGGAGTCGAAAGCTCCTTTCATTATTCAGATATCCAAAGGCGCTAGAGGTTACACGGATAAAGCCATGCTCGAAGCGATTATTCGAGCAGCAGATGGAATTTTTGCAGATTCGCTCTTCGCGGTTCACCTGGATCACGGCGATGAGCAGACCTGTTACGACTGCATCGAGAGCGGATTTTACTCCTCCGTCATGATTGACGCCTCCCACCACCATTTTGATGAGAACGTCGCTATCACAAAGCGCGTCGTTCAAGCCGCTCATGCGAAGGGCATCTCAGTTGAAGCTGAGTTGGGAATGCTTGGCGGAGTCGAAGAAGATATCAAAGTGGATGAAAAAAACGCTATGTTGACCGACCCGGAAGAGGCGAAAGAGTTCATACGATTGACAGGATGCGATTCGCTAGCCTGCGCTATCGGCACAAGTCACGGAGCATATAAATTTGCAGGCGGGCAGGGGATTCACTTTGACCGAGTCAAAGCGATTCAAGCCAATCTTCCGAATACTCCGCTCGTTATGCACGGCTCATCCTCCGTCCCTGAAGAAGAAGTTTCTAAAATAAACGCAGCCGGTGGCAAGTTAAAAGAGGGAGCAAAGGGCGTAGATACTGCACAATATCTTCCTGCAGCCAAGCTAGGCGTCTGCAAAGTCAATATTGATACGGACGGTCGACTCGTGTGGACCCGGGTTCACCGAGAGTTCTTTCGCGACAACCCCCAAGAATTCGACCTGCGCCCGCCAGGGAAACTCTTTATGGCTGCCTATGCCGAATTCATCGCTTCTCGCAACGTGCTGTTAGGCTCTGCAGGAAACTTGGACGCATCGAGAGCGCACGCACTTGCTAAGTAAGAGAATTCTGAAACGGGGTCGGAAGACATTTTGCTGCGTTTTAAGATGTCATATGAACTGTTTTCGTTCGTAGAGCTGTTTAAAGCGGGCAAGAATGTCAGCGGGAGTTGAATAAAAAAGTGCGACGGGAATTTCCCGTCGCACTTCCCGGCAGAGCAAGCGACCCCGCAGGGGTACCATGTCCACTGGTTCTGAAGGTAGTCTTTCCGCCAGCGTCTTCCCCCGTCGTAGCCGTATCCGTACTGATAGACGACCTGAGCGCCCCGCGCGATCAAGTTGATATCTTTGAGGTTTGTTCTGCGTAAACCCAAACTCAAAGTAATGCTTACTTTGTAGTATCAGGCTGATTGGGTTTAGTTTTGCAATATTTCTCGATCAAGCGGATTGCGATCTGGTCTTGATCCGAGAGGACGTTATCATAAACAGTACCGTCAGTGAGCTTTATGTAAGGGTCTGCATGGTTCTTAAGGAGCAGTTCTACAGATGTATAGTCTTTGTGTCTTGTCGCAATGCATAGCGGTGACTCA
>JAYVOT010000844.1:0-4020 GCA_043757795.1 Chthonomonadaceae bacterium
TCAAGATCAATCGCATACACTTTCGCAAAATTTTGATTTGTACCGTTGAAACTAGAAGGAGCGATGTACGCGCTTGCTGCATGGGACGACGGATCGTAAAAAGTTACGATTCCAACTTTACCCAGATCATCGTTGTACGCGCCTTGTCCCAGTTCCAGAGAGTCAAGAGTGTAAGCTTTAGTGATTCCATCCAATTCAACTCCTAGCACGAGAACATCCGGCTTGAGTCTCTCATCAGCTTTTGCGGGGAGCGCTTTTTTCACGCTTTCCGGAAGCGCATAACTCACAGGAGTTTGTCTTGCAACATAGTGGTTCGATTCTTTCAGATCTTCCTTCAGAACGTAGGAGTCTTTGTGAAGTTTCGCCCACTTCTTCCAGGTTAGAATGAGACTTGGAATGCGAACAAGTTTTCTGCCTTCCAATTTCCCTGAGAGCGCTTCGCCTGTGATAAGCGACCAGATGCTTCCCGTTTCCCGGTCTCTCAAGGTTGGCTGACCGTTGCGAGTCCCTGCGGAGTCAAAGTTTAGAGTATCGCCGTTTGCAGTCGGGTCGTACACTGCGCCCGCCCCGCTCTCAGGATCGAACGCCACAAGAATCGGCGGACCTCCCAGATGATCGTTCACGACATGATGATAAGACATCATTCTGAGAGGGTAGGCGCAAAACTCGCCCTTGCGCCCCACTCCTAAAACTTCGTCTTTGTCGCGCTCCCCCTTCGCGTCCGGAACTTTGACGCACTCCGGCGAGTTCAAGCTGAGTCCGGGTTTGGAATCAGCATTTTGCGCCCTCGAAACGCAATTCGACATAAATACCAGAGAACAGATCGCAAGAACAGTCGCAGTACTTTTCATTTTCATTCCCCTTTCGCACGCTTCGCCTCATGAGTCATGATGACTGAGACGAATGTAAACAATCTCACAGGCTTTGCACTACATTCTTCAGAGTAGCTCATCTCTCCTTGTTTTCAAATTGCGCCGAATAAAAAATCCCTAAAGTCTGACCTTCACGCTCTCATTCCCAGTGACCTGTTTGCCGTGATTGATCGGCATAGTCGATGCGTTTTTGCATGGAAACTCTCGAATACGCTCGAAATGACCTTCTGTTTAGCAGGTTTAGAACGCGCTCTGGAGTTAGGGACGCCTTCGATCTTCAACACGGTTCAACGCTTTCAGTTCACAAGTACGGAAATCACGGGGTGACTGCTCAAGGCTGGAACGAACATCGGCATAGACGGTCGCGGTCGAGCGCTTGACAACAGCTTCGTAGAGCGTTCGTGGAGCACGGTCAGATATGAAGATGCGTATTTGAGCGTATAGTGAGATTTTTTATCGATGACTAAGCCCCTTCTTTATTTAAGTTTGGTCTTTTTCTTTGGTTCAGTTACCGAATTCGGGGCGTTGATCGCCTGCACGTCGTTCGCCATTGTGACAGTGTAAAGCGATTTTCCATCGTACTCCGGAGTGGAAAATACGTTTCCTGGACCCAATTCGTATCCCCACAGTTTTTTTCCTGATTCACAACTCAAAACGCTGCACTTTCCGCGCACTCCCATAATCGCCAGAGAGTTCCCATCCGGCGCGATGCGAACGGATGAATCGTAAAACTGTTGCCCGGTCGGGGTTTGCCACCCTACGCTGCCGTCTTTCAAGTTCAGACAGTAGACGTCTCCGTTCTCGCCGTTTCCGGCAATATAGAGGCGCTTGTTCATTACGACTGGCGATGAATCTCCGAACGCATCGCCCTCTCTCGGGGACTTGACCGCCCAGATAATATCGCCGTTAAGGGCATTTAGAGAGTACAGAGCGTTGTCCTTCGTACAGACGACGTACACTCGCCCGTCCGAAACGCAGGGCGAGGCGACGATGGGGGAAGCGGACGCGCTTTTGCCAGGAGATTTAGACCAGCGAACCTTCCCGGTAAGAGCGTCTAAAGCGTATAGTCTGCTATCCGATCCAGCCAGATAGAACGAATCGCCGTCCGTAGCCGCTTTCGACTGAAAGAAACCCTTCGTTGAAGTCTCCCATTTCGGCAAACCTGTTCCGGCGTCCAGTCCGATTATTTTGCTGTCGCAACCGATGCAGACAACGCCGTTCGCAATTGTCGGCGTTGAAAGAAGAACCCCGCCGGAGTCATGCTTCCATTTCATTTTCCCATTCGCAGCGTCGAGAGCGTAGAGAAAATGATCGCTTGAAGCGATGAAAATCGTATTGTCGTCAACGATTGGCGAACCGTAAATCGCAGCTTTCGTCGGGAAAGTCCATCGCTTCTTACCCTTGTCCGTCGAAAGCGCGTAGAGTTTGCCGTCAAGCGCCGAGGAGTAAACAGTGTCGCCGAAGACAAGCGGGCTAGACTGTATAGGTCCGTCCAAATTGATCGCCCACCTTCTTGTCGGCTCGCTCGATTCGCGCTCGATCTCAAAAATAAGTTCGTCTTTAAGAGAAACTTCAGCGCTTGTCGTGAGACGGATGGAGGCAGTGTGAACCCCCACTCCGATGCCCTTCGTCTGAAAGGTGTCGCGCCAGATGTCCCTCGCGTCCTTCATCATCGGTTTCCAGACGCCTTCGTCAATCTTATATTCTGATTTCTCCTTATCCGGGTTGTCGGATACGGCTCTTGGCTCCAGAGTGACGGCAGGTCGTTTCCTCTCCAGAAAAGGGTTGTCCGGGTCATCCCATCCCGCTCTCAACATCGATGGTTTTGAGCGACGAGTGATTGAGATTGCGATGTGAAACTCCGGGCCAGCCGCATTGGTATAAACCCGATCCACGGTCGCGAGCAAAGGAGTGACGCTGATTTTGTAAAAAGAGCCTTGCGAAAGACCTTTGGACATAAACGTCTCTATGCCGTTCGTTTTCCACTCCAAATCGCGGTTGTCGTTTCCTGCGAAGATCGCAACGACGTTCTTGCCTTGAAGTCGTTTCAGCAGATCGTATTCGTTGTCAATCGATCTATTTTCCGGCGACTCTCGCCCGATGGAATGGTGCAGGAAGACAAAAATCGGCGTGTCCGGCTTAATTCTCTTGAGGTCCTTGTCCAACCAATCAAGCTCTGACTTGTCTAAATGCCCCAATGTATGAAGCGCAACGGTCGAGTCGAGCAGAATGAAGTGGTTGGATGCATAATCGAAAGAGCTGTAAAGTTTGCCGAACGCTTTTGCGAACCCCTCTTTGCCGTCTCGGCTCCAATGAACGTCTCGAACGCCGGGAATTGAGTGGATGTCGATTTTGCGTTCAAGCATTCCGGCAATCCCCTCTTTGAAAAGCCCAAACTCTTCAGTATCGCCGGTCTCTGTGACGTCTCCTGTCGCGACTGCGAAAGCCGGACGCGCCTCCATGTCAAGAACGATTTTCCCGAACCTTTTTAGCGGATTATTTTCCCCCTTCAGACTCTCCCGTGAGCCTGACATAGAAAGAAAAACAAACGATTCAGACTGTTTCTGTGCGTGAATTGCTTGAGTGGAAATAGTTGCCAGGAATATCAAGGCGCTGATGGAGATGACAGACTTCAATGCATAGATACGCATTATGATTCCTTCCGGCCGACAATTTCACGAAGGCGTTGCTATTCTTAAATACGCCTATTGCCGATAATTCGACATGACTCCCGCCAGATTCCTCTTTCTCAATGGATTCGGCTGTGTTCGGCAGGTCACTCGATCAGCCGCTAAGAATTTAATCCGGTAGGGATAACAGTACGGAGAGACAGGCAAAAACGGCATAAATGGTACAAGTGACTGCTTTATTTCCACCTGGCAAAAATATACAGAATTTCCGAGTAATAAAAATGTTTGACCGTATCGAACCATTTCTCTACACCATTGCCGCAATTGTATGCACGTGTTTCATCGCAATAGCGGTGCATATGGTGTTGCAAAACGCGATGCAACGGGCAACCCAACGTTTTCACAAACAGATGGCGGAGGAACGAGAAAAATCCCGTCACCTCTGCCTGGCAACCGTGGAAAGCCTCTCTTACGCATTAGAAGCCAGTGATCACTTCAACGTCGATTATCTCGATTCA
>JAYVOT010000845.1:0-3995 GCA_043757795.1 Chthonomonadaceae bacterium
CACAGGGCTGATTGCGAAGCAGACGCGTTCCGGCGAGGCCACTGTGATTGCGTTTGAGATTGGGGCGCCGGGAGAGGGACGCTCATTGGAGGGCCGGGAGAGAGACTGAAAACCATCTGTGAAAGGGATCTCTTTCAAAGTTTTCCAAGCGCCGCTTTTTCGGTTCAGAGCGCAGAACTCAGCGTAGGCGACGTTGTTTTTCGTGACGCTTTGCAGGCAAAACGCCTCTTCCGGATCAAAGGCCATCGTGAGCGTCTTCATCCCCGGCATTCCGTCGAGTTGCGTGTAGTGACGCATCGATTTCTTAGATTTGTCGATGACTTTCACGCCGCAGTTGGTCGCCAACCAGGTCTCCGACGCAGAATTGGCCACAGCGTTGATCTCGTTAACTCCTCGACTGTAGAAAGACCACCTGGCTCCCGCCGCCGCCAACCCGACCGGGCTTAAAGCGAATCGTTGATAGAGTTGCGCGTTCACTGCTTGATTCGTAAGCGGCGGTTTGTAGAGCCGAATCGGATGGCTGAGCGGAGCGGAAGTTTCGGAGGAGAAGGCCGACTGTGCTGCAGCAGGTTGGGGGACAAGGAGACCGGTGACTAGCGGCGCGGTGAAAAACATGAAGAAGAGTGTAGCGGCAAGAATGCGAGGATGGTATTTCATACGTTCGCTCCCGAAGTTAGCAGGCGAATCGCGCCTGTGCAAGATAGCTCTATTGTGACATAGAGCTAAGACGTTTGCGACTTTCGGAAGGTTACGCCGCAGAAAGGCTCAAATCGGAAAAGCTTCGACGAATTAGAAAAAAACTCCGTCCGTTTGGGAGTCTTGCGAGAGTCGCTCTTCCAGTTGACAACGTCTGCACACGATTTCAGCGTAACGATTGAATTTGTCTCCCGAAGGGCTTTCCGCCGAAGGCGCATTTGAAAAGCGGCTAGCCCGTCGTGAAGATTCGCAACTGTGCAGGTACATCTCATTGTTCTGAGGCGTAGCCTCGCCAGGAGAGATTCTTCCCCCAAATTGGGAACTGCGTGGAGCGCCGGGGCGCAACTCTCGCAAAACTCTCAATTATGATGATTGTCCGAACCTTGTTATAGAGGTAATTGTGAAAAAATATGCAAATCGTCTTGCTCTCAATCGCAATACCGACTCATTGAAACCTGCTAGCAGGTATAGTATAGGTGCGTTTCGTCGCTTGAGACAGGACGCCAAAAACAGGGTGAAATCGGGAGGGTGGTTTGAAAGTTCCACTCGCTGACTTGCGAGCGCAGTACTACGAATTGAAAGATCAAATCGACGCCGCCATCGTGCAGGTGATCGAAAGTTGTCGGTTTAGCGGCGGCGACGTCGTGGCGCAGTTCGAGTCCGAGGTAGCGGAGATGTGCGGCGCGAAACACGGAATCGGAGTCGCTTCCGGCACGGACGCCCTCATCCTCTCCCTCAGAGCCTGCGGGATCGGAGCCGGGGACGAGGTCATCACGACTCCGTTCACATTCGGCGCGACTTCCGAGGCGATCTGCCTGCTAGGCGCGACCCCCGTCTACGCGGATATCGACCTCTGCACCTACAATTTAGACGTGACGCAGATAGAGCGGCGAATCACGCCGCGCACGAAAGCGATCCTGCCTGTCGATCTTTACGGGCAGATGACGGACAGAAAAACGCTCTCCGAACTCGCTTCTCGATACGGCTTGAAATTAGTGATTGATTCCGCCCAGGCCATCGGGGCGGAGCAGTTCGGTCAGCCTATCGCCTGTCATAGCGAAACCACTACGCTCTCCTTCTATCCTACGAAAAACTTGGGAGCTTACGGCGACGGCGGCATGATTTTAACCAGTGACGACGGGATCGCCGCTCTTTTGAGAAGTCTTCGCGGGCACGGAACCGGCTCGCACAAATATCAGTATGAAAGAGTAGGCTACTGCAGTCGCCTAGACGCCATTCAAGCCGCTATTTTGCAGGTAAAAAAACCGGCTCTCGCAGGCTGGAACGATAGCCGAGTTCGCAATGCAGAGCTTTACCACGAACTGCTCTCATGCTCGAATAAAACTCAGGATACCGGTCTCGTATTGCCAGGCTCCGAACACGGCAACAGACACATCTATCATCAGTACACGATCCGGCATCCAAAGCGCGATGAACTTCAGGCTTACCTCAAAGCGCACGAAGTGGAGTCTGAGATATATTACCCCCACCCTTTGCACCTGCAACCCGCATATGCCTCGCTTGGCTATCGAAAAGGCGACATGCCTTTTGCGGAACGAGTGTCGCAAGAAGTTTTGTCTCTCCCGATTCATCCGGAATTAACCGAAGATCAAATACGCTGGGTTGCGGATCGCATCCATTCGTTTCATTCGCAGGCTTGATTTGAATCTATTCCATAGGTTCTACAAAAACTGTAATTTCTGCAATCTAAGATAGTTGTTCAGGAGTCCCATTTTAATGAAAGCTATGATATTGGCAGCGGGGGTCGGCTCCCGACTTGACCCGTTGACTCGCAATGTGCCGAAACCCCTCGTTCCGATCGTCAATCGTCCTGTGATGGAGTATCTCATTGACTTGCTGAAAAAACATGGTTTCGATGAGATTATGGTGAATCTGCACTATCTGGGAGATCAGATCGAGACTTATTTCGGCGACGGAGCGAAGTGGGGCGTCAAAATCTACTGGTCGCACGAAGACCGACTCTGGGGCGACGCAGGCAGTCTGAAGCGCGCGGAGGATTTTTTTCGAGACGATACGTTCATCGTCATCGGCGGCGACGACCTGACGGATATGGACTTGACTCGCCTCGTCAAAACGCATCAGGACAAAGGGGCGCTGGCGACGATCGCCCTCTCGCTAGTGGACGATCCGAGCGAATACGGGATCGTTTTGATGAACGAAGAGAGCCGAATCACCCGCTTTCTTGAAAAGCCGAAGGGTGAAGTGATTTTTTCCAATACTGCCAATACCGGAGTCTACGTCTTTCAACCGGAAATCTTCGAGTTGATCCCCCGCGGAACATTTTATCTTTTCGGCAAACAGGTCTTCCCCATGCTTCTAGAGCAACGGTTGCCTGTCTACGGACATCTCACCGCCGCTTATTGGAAGGACGTGGGAACCCTGAAAATCTATCAGCAGACCCATAAAGACGTTTTGGAAGGGAGGGTCAACACTCCTATTCCGCTCAACGAAGTTCGCAGATACGTCTGGATCGGCGACAATGCGCAGATAGACGAGACCGCCACGATCGGGTATCCGGTCGCGATCGGCAACAATGTCCGCATCGAGGCGGGCGCCCGGGTGATGGAAAATACCGTCATCGGCAATAATTGCGCGGTGGAAGAGGGCGCAACCGTCGTTGACTCTATTTTGTGGGACGGCGCAGTCGTGCAACGCGGCACTCACCTTGAGCGTTGCGTCGTCGGAAACGACTGTCACGTAAAAACGGACGCCGCTATTTTCAACGGCATCATCGTCAACCCCCAACGTCCTGTCTGAAGCTCTGCGTCTGAGCGTAGAAGCTTCAAAACAGACGCCAAAAGCGCTTCCCGTCTATAGGATGCTTGTTTTCGGCGCCGGGCGATTTCAGCGCCCGGCTTGCCGTCAGTTGTAATTAAGCGATTTTTTTTGAAGCTATCCTCCTGCTTGCAAACTTTTTACGTCCAGACTCGTCTTAATCTATAAAGGCGAATTTGAAATCCGCTCCGACCCCTCTCTGCTGATAGGTTGCAGTTTTCAAGCAAGACGACGGGAGGGCGGGATGCGACGCGCCTTCTGGAATCCGCCCCCCTGAAAAACTCCAGAGCTTGAGAATTCCCGACGCAACCCAGTCTCATTTAATTGCCGTTCTCAAGTCCCGTTTCGATCTTCATCGACGTCCCTTCGATCATCCGCTCACCCCTATTTGAAAGAGCTGAACATACAAGTATTAGTCAACCCGTATCAGCGATACGTATCATTTTTTACACATCTGAATCTAAAGAGGCACCTTATGACTATCACGAAAAAAATGCGCCGAG
>JAYVOT010000846.1:0-3987 GCA_043757795.1 Chthonomonadaceae bacterium
TGCACAGCCCCGTCAACTACGCTCTCTGGAAAATAGTCGCGCCGCAGTTCGCGATTAGCGATCTCGCTTCCGTGCAGGATGTCATCGGGCAGGTCTGGACGGGAACGGCGCGAACTCCGGTACGATACGCCGGCATTCGCAAAGACAGAACTTTCGCCCACGCCTATCTGGAATACTCCTCCCTTTATCATTTGTTGCGCGGAACTTCAAAGCGCCTCTGGTTTTTAGCGGACCCGCTGGAAGACGACCCAAACCGCTTGCAGACAGACTACAAATCCCACTACGAAGAGACACTCATCGCCTCCTTGCTTTTTCCGGATGTCAACGCTTACGAGGTGATGCCCTGGCCCGAGCGGGTCTACGGACGCATTCCCGCGGACTACGCGACGGAGATCAATACGATCGTGGCGGCGCTGGAGGAGATGCACAATCAGGTCGGCTTGACCGGGAACGCGATGCCGAACTCCGGGATCGGGGTTTTGCTCTCCGATACGGCGCAATGGCAACGCGAATCCCCTTCTGCAAGCGACTTCGACGGCTTCTTCGGACTGACGATGCCTCTCCTGCAAGCGGGAATCCCCGTTCAAGTTCTCTCTTTGGAACGTGCGGAAGACCTGAGTTATCTGCGTCCCTTCAAGACGCTTCTGCTCTCCTACGACTTCCAAAAGCCCGTGAATTCAAGAGTGCAGGCGACGCTGGCGGAATGGGTGCGGCAAGGCGGGAGTCTGCTCTTTGTCGGCGGCTCCGACGATTACAACGAGGTTCAAGACGGGTGGTGGAAAGGCGCTGGCCTAGCTTCTCCGCAAGAAGATTTGTGGAAGCGTCTTGAGGTGAACGTGCGCGGCGCAGCAGTGAAATCCTCTTCCCCTTCAGAAGATAAAACTAAATATCAATCCGTAAAAAAAGGCGATCCTTCAGAGCGTAATCTTAAAAATAGGGGAATTTATTCCATAGACCTGACGCCCTTTGCGAAGACCGCGGGAAGCGTGGCGGTTCGGTTCTCCGACGTCAACCCGCTCGACGGTTGGGGGGCGTCCGTCGACTCGGTACAACTGCTCATCGGGAGTAAAATGGGGGCGCAATTCACCTGCGGCTCCGACCTTGAGAGCCGATTCCTCACCTTCGACAACAACAGCCAGTTCAACGGCAAATCCCGATATGCCGACAACGACGCCTCATGGACTTATCAGTTCGATAACCTGCCGAAAGATGCGCAGATCACCTTGAAGGTTGAGATGGGCAACGGATTCGAGGTCTCTGCATCCTCTGTCAAACCGGAGTTCGGACAGACTCTCCTGAGCGTAAACGCCGGAGGCAGCCTCGCCAAAACCTTTCCGAGATTGAGAATCACTCCGGGCTATGCCGCGACAAGTCTCCCGATTCCCGCCTCTTCCGGTCTGCCCTCCGTACTCTACACCCTGCGAGCAGGCGGCTCCCCTGTCTGGACTCAGAGCGTCGGTAGAGGGCTGATAACGAACGTGGGAGTCTCGCCGGGCTTTTTCACTGCGAGCGAACGGAGTGCGGGACTCTTGCGTACCCTCGTTCAGTATGCGAGTCAGAGGGTGGGAGCGACCTACAAAGAGGCGGACGTTCTGAGGCTGAAACGAGGGAAATTCACGATCTTGCGAACATTGGACGACTCCGAGACAGTGGAGGGCAGAACAATCGACATCCTTTCCCCCAATTTGTCTGTTGTAGATGATCGCGAGATTCCCGCCCATTCCTATGCGCTTCTCTTCGACATCGGGGAGGTCAAACTGCCCCCGCATATCGGCTTCGTCTCCGGAAAAGTCCTGGCAAAGCTTGAAACCTCGACGATTACCACTTTCTTTGTCCGGGGAACTTTGGGAACAGGCGGCGCGGCGCGACTGCACTGCGGAGGGAAACGGACGGCTGGCGCAAGAGCGACGAATCGACTGGGCAAGCCGGTGGAGTTGGAGACTATCCGAGAGGGCGACACCCTCCTCTTGAAGTACGCGAACGACCCGGAGGGCGTGCTTGTGAGGGTGGGATGGGAGTAGGGGCTTGCCGACTGAGTTCTCTCAGTTCTGCGCGCGTCGTACCCTCCGGCGAGGCTGGTTTGTAGTTGCCGATACTATGACAACCATGAAGTCGCGCTGTTGACGACGGCTTTGCCGCCATCGCTCAACTCCAGTATCAATGCCCCTGTCTCGTCAATTCCTTTTGCAACGCCCTTAATTTCCTGATCTTCGACCTGCGCGGAGTAGGCGCGTCCCCAGGTGTCGTTCCGAATTCGCCAGCGCGTAAGGGTCGAAGCGCCCTCCGACTTAAGGCAGATTTCCGCTTCCTCTGCAAGCAACTCTGCGAGCTTCTCCGCAAGTACCTTCAAGTTGAGGCTTTCAGTCGGAACTCCCTCATTCGCGATAGAGGTAGCGAAACCCTGAAGTTCCTCAGGGAAGTTCAAATTCTTTACGTTGATTCCCACGCCGATTAAGTATGCCGCTTCGCCGTCCGGAGCATGAACGCGCTCTATGAGAACCCCGGCGATCTTCTTGCCGTTTAAGAGGATATCGTTCGGCCACTTCAGTTTGAACGGGTGCGAGGACTCGAAGAGTTCGGGAATGACAAGCTCTGCCGCCTCCCCTTTATAAATTTTATCTTGATAGGCTTTCTGTAAACCGTAAAGCGCGTTGTCGCTCAAAAGACGCGCCACTGCGACCCCCGCCATGAGAGAAAGAAAGCTGAGATATTTCTCATCCGACAGACCATGCCGAAAATAATAGGTGACGCACAGACTCTCGCCGGGTTTTGCAAACCAATTCTTGCCGCGTTGTCCCCGTCCCTCCGTCTGTTCCAGCGCCATAATTCCCAGGGAGTTGGGCAGTCCGGACTCATCGAATGCGACGCTTCCGTTCGCCACAGCCTTCTTCGCGTCATTCATTGTCGATTCAGTTAAAATGGTATGCTTCAGCGTCGGCGTCGCGACTCTATTTGCAGATTTGCGTCTCATTAAATTCCTTTTCCACTCATCTTTTTCATATATTTTTGCACCCGCATAATCAAGTCAACGATTCAACGATTATTTAACGGACTGTTTGAAATGCTGTCAGTACGGACAGAAAATCACCTGGCTCGATGGCGTCTCGATGAACCATGCAACCTATTGCGCGATTCTATGACATCCCAATGAGCAGGGCGAAACGTTCGGCTCAATGTCGTTCCGTCAATTTTCCTTTGCACGAAATACCGGATTGCGCCCTTAAGACGAACTACCGGATTACTCACGCCATGTCCGGAGGACAATGAGCCGAACGCTAACGAGCCGCGTAATTTATAGCGCGGAGCTTGTTTGACGGGTGTTTTCAACACCCGGCATAACCATGCATTGGAGCGCCCTATTCCCGGCAGTCACCCGAATAGAATGCGGCGAAGTTCTTCCGGCGTGTCGCAAAGGAAGGAAGGGGCTTCTTCAAGCAGTTTTTCACGCGGCGCGGCTCCCCAGGTCACTGCCGCTCCTCGAATGCCCGCCCCTTTTGCAGCGTGCATGTCGTGCAACGTGTCGCCGATGTACAGGGCGAAAGGTGCGAGTTCATTGGGGATTCTCATGCGTTTTAGGGCGAGAAGAATGCCGTCCGGAGCAGGTTTGGGGTTCGGAATATCGTCCGCAGTCACTGCAAAGTCGATGTAGTCCGCGATTCCCAGTCTCGGCAACGTGTTTTCTAATTCCTGTCTGTTTTTGGAGGTGATAAGGGCTGTGGGGAAGCCTCGGCGTTTGCCCTCGATGAGAATTTCAATGACGGGAAAAAGTATTTTCTCGCGACTCTTCTGACCTTCGTAGAAAGAGATGAACTCTTCCATCACGATTTCAGCGGGAACTCCGAACTCTTCCGGCTCTCCAAATACGCGAATCTGGCGCTTGAGCGGCGTTCCTATGAGGGCGCGAAGTTCATCATAGGATAGGGTTTTGGAGTAAAATTTTCGATAAATATGATCTAGGGCCTCCGCAATCAACGCAGTCGTGTCGGT
>JAYVOT010000847.1:0-3987 GCA_043757795.1 Chthonomonadaceae bacterium
AGGCACGGTCGGTGAAGGGTAAGGGTAGGGGATGTAGACCGGAACTGTAGAGTATCCGTATACATCCGGGAAAAGCACATAAGGTGAATAGTAAGGTCGTGATTCTTTGCCTATAGGATTGAGCGAGTCGTCGGCTTCACGAGTCTTTTTGTATCTGCCGCGAGTGGAAGCGGAGGGTGTCGATGAGACTGTTTCAGTCGTCTCTCTGCGGTTGGATCGGTCGGAAGCAGGCGCAGATCGTTCAACTTGATCAGTCGTTCGAGAGGTTCGCTCTGCAGGAACAGACGCTTGAGCAGGCTGACTGCTCTTTGCTGGAGAGTCGGCGCTTTTTTTGGTTTCGCTTTCAGCCGCTTTTGCGGGTCTCTCCGAGCGATTGATTTGAGAGAGCGCGATACCCGGGCTAATGGCGACAAAAAGGCAACAGGCGGTCGTCGGGATGAGTTTTGATGGATGGAATTGTGTCAAACCCGGAAAAAGAGTCTTCAATAGCATCACCTCAGCTTTGGTCTCGCAGATCGCGAATGCGATTATTCTCAAAGTATCTGCAAAATCGAACCAATTCAACTCTAAAGCTCGTCTAGCTTCCTTTTTGCAGTCAAGCTATTATAGTTTGATTCATTCGGGTTGTCAAGCGAAATCGTAAAAAATGTGCAATCTATTTTATTTGCTTGAAGACCCGGATTTTCGACTCTCCAACTCCTCCCAACGCTTGTATAGCTTGGATATCTGTTCTTGTTCTTTTTCAATTTGATCCCACAAAGCCTGCGATTTCTGGTAATTCGCGACGATTTCAGGTAAAAGTAGGGTCTCATGCAGATGAACAATGCCATCTTCCGCCTTCGTTATCGTCGCTTCCATCAAGTTCAGTTCTTTTTGTTCAAGGGTAGATAGTTTTCGCAAGACATCTGGAATGATGGAAACAGCGCCTTTTGAGGGCATCGACTTTGCACGGGAAAAACTTGAATTTGCTTTCTTTTCGGCGTACCATCGCTCCCATTGCAGGTACTCCGCCAACTCTTTGCTCTCTCCCATTCCATCGAGCGCCAGAAGCTTCGTAGAAACCGAATCGAGAAGATAACGGTCGTGCGTGACGAGAATGAGAGCGCCGGGAAACTCCAGCAAGGTCTCTTCCAAAACTTCCAGCGTGGGAATATCAAGGTCGTTCGTCGGTTCATCCAAAATTAGAACGTCGGCGGGAGTGCGCATGAGGTTGGCGATCAACACTCTCGCCTGCTCTCCCCCGGAAAGGCTTGATACCGGCATATCCAGTTGTTCGGGGCGAAAGAGAAACCGTTTCGCCCACGCGGTGATGTGCATATTGCCGCCGCGATACTCCACGTTGTCGCTTTCCGGAGAGAGCGCGTCTCGAAGCGAAAGATTTCGATCCAGTTGATCCCGATTCTGGTCGAATTTGACGATTCGAAGGCGTTCCGCCCTTCGCACTTCACCCGAATCCGGTTCCATTTCGCCCGTCAGAATGCGAATGAGAGAGGTTTTCCCGCTGCCGTTCGGTCCTGCAAGTCCCAGTCGAGTACCCGGAGAAAGCGTTAGACTCAGTCCCGAAAAAAGCGTTCTGTCTCCATAACTTTTTTGCAAATTCCGTGCTACGATCAGCTCTTTCGTCTGTCTTTTTGAAGAAGTGAAGTCAAGATCGGCGTTTTTTACCTGCGCGTTACGATATTTGACCTCAGCTAGCTCACCAATCAACGCTCCGGCAGAGTCGATGCGCCCCTTCGCCTTCGTCGTTCGAGCGGGCGCCCCCCGCCGAAGCCAGTCGATCTCTCGTCTAACTTTGCTTTCGAGAGCCTGTTGCAAGTGCGATTGGCCGCTCATGAACGCTGCTTTCTTATCCAGAAAGTCGCTATACGCCCCCTCCGCTTTAAGATAGCCTTCAGGATAGACTTTGTTCAGGTCGATCATGTGCGTGATGACGTTTTCAAGGAAAGTCCGGTCGTGACTTACCATCAGTATGGCGAATGGCGCGTCTTGCAGAAACGTTTCTAGCCAGAGGACGCCTTCCAAATCGAGGTGGTTCGTCGGTTCGTCAAGCAACAGTAGATCAGGATTCTGCACGAACGCGTTCGCTAGCGCCAGACGCTTCTTCCAACCGCCCGAGAGCGCCCCAACCATTTGAGTCCCGTCGCTAAACCCGACCTGTGTCATCGTTTTGTTGAGAATCGCAGAACGCTCGTAGTCTTCCAACGGATGTTTGGCAAGGGTTTCGTTCAAAACTTCTTCGACAGTCATCTCAAGAGGAAAAAAGTCCTCCTGTGGGACATACGCGAGACGGAGGTCCTTTTGGCGAGAGATTTCCCCTGAATCCGGGGTGTCGAGACCGGCGAGGATTCTGAGAAGAGTGGATTTGCCGGAACCGTTAGGACCGATCAAGCCTAATCTCTCCTCCGGAAGCAACCCTAATGAAATTTGTTTGAAAAGCGGACGAACGCCGAAGGACTTCGTAATAGACTGGCAACTGATAAGAGGGATCATAAATTTAGTGTATGTTTCTAGCTGTTTGCAAAAAATAGAAAGGCGATAAAACGCGGAATCTATAGAGATGATTTCTGAAGATTTTCATCTTCCAAATTCAATCGGAGAGAGAGGACAAAGCCGATTCCGATGACGATCGTCATAAGAGAGAGCAGAATCACCATGCCGTATTTAGATTGGCCCGGCAACAGGATTGAACCCGCGAGCGGGAAAATTGCGGCGGGCAAATTCAGAAGATTCATCAGCGCGATCAACATCGGGCGCTCTTCCTCTTTCGAATGAGTCAAAACAAAATGATTGATCACGAGCCACATTCCGCCTGATGCGAGCGTGCCTCCCGTCATCAAAAAGACTCCCCCGAAGAGATAGGGGTTCATCCTTCCGAATGTCAGAGCGAATATTGGCGTCATCAGGCAGATGAAGGCGACGCCGCGCACGGCATTCGCTTCACCCTTTTTTTCGCTTAAGAAATTCCATATCGGCATGAGAAGCGCGATGCTGAGAGCTTGCAATAACTGAAACGTACCCGCCCAGTTGTCTGCAAGGTGGAATTTGTGAATCGCATACTTTGCATAGGAGGGGTACGCCGCCCAGCCTGCGCTGAGAAAGAACTGCACCGTGACGAGGCGGGCGAATACTTTGTCATCCTTTAGTTTTTTGGGAAGCAACAAAAAATATTCTTTCAAACTTGGGATTCGTACTCCAAAATCGCAACCTTCAGGAGCCGATGGTTCCTGAATCAAAATTAATCCCAATGTGGAAATCTGAAACATAATTGCCGATAGAAGCACCAGGATTGAAAAACTATGAAAGGCGGTGATCGAGTTATGAACCGTCTCATCCGGAAGGATGCTGCGAACGAAGAAGGAAGATATGAGAATCGTGAGCACCCCGGCGGCGATCTGCGTGGCGGTAAGAAAACGCCCCCTCACTCGATTGCTGAAGGCGCGCGCCAATACGATCGCCCAGGGAACTCCAGCCAATCCCTCCCCGAGTCCCACGAAGGATAGAATAATAATCGTCGACCAGAGCGCGAAGTTTGTTGAATTCCGGGTATCGCCGGCATGGTAGACAATCCAGGGGAGCGCGAGCATCGGCAGTCGCGCCAGTCCGACAGCCCAGACTAGGAATTTTTTATGGTTGTATCGCCCTTGCATATAATATGCGACAAAAACCTGTACGCCGTATTGCCCTGCGAATCTCAACGCGATGCTCATGCCGAGGATGCTATCGTTCGCTCCCAAATTTTGCATCAAGATCAGGAGTACGGTCAAAGGATCAGTAAAAGCCGCCGCTAGCCAGTAGAATACGACATCCACTGAAAAAGCGAACAAGTTCCTGCGAACCTGCTTTGAATGATCCTTTTGTTCCGGCTCTTCCGTCGAGTTGATTGTCATACCATCAGTTTACCATTTTGGCGGGCGACTCCGCAAGTGAGAGCCTGAACGTCAAAAAGCGAGCGTATCTTAATATCCTGTCCAATCAGTCGATTAGGAT
>JAYVOT010000848.1:0-3983 GCA_043757795.1 Chthonomonadaceae bacterium
GAAGCTCTCTTCCCCCCGAAATCGGGGGCGGCGTGGAGCGCCGGGGGCGCGCCAGAACGAACTTTCGGCTTAAGTTAACGCGTATGGGGGCAGGGGGGTGAGGTGAGTAATTACGATCTTTTTGTGCAGCAAAACGGACTATTTTCCGAAAGTTTTCGAGAGCATGAAGAAGTCTACGCCAAAGAATTCGTCTATTGGCTCTCAATCCGAAGTTGAGTAAGTGAAATGATGCCTGAGATGGTAGAAAAGATTGAACGCATACTAAGGGATGAATATAAGCTGCCCCTGATTTTTGGGGAGTTGATTTAGTTCTATTCACGCCGAAACTCTCCGACCATACCGCATAACCTGAGTTCGAAGTCCTCATTGATCTCCCCAATCGCAGAGCGATTCGATGTGCGCGGCGGAGCCGTCTCGAAGCCAGCCGTCGAGTTGGGCTTGCTCTTTCAACTGTTGTCCGCGGAAGCGCGAGACTGCGACGAAACGGGTGTCGAGATCAGGAAGCGTTGTCATATCTCCCCATAACTTCTCGAATTGGATGACGGGGAAGATGTCTTCTTGTCCGTGCCCCCAGCGCTTTTTAACCTCTTTGAGCGTCACGTAGGTCGGCATTCTGGAAGCGAGCGCTCTGATTCCAGCAGTTACTTTTGCCTCGTCTCTCAGCTCATTTCGGTTCAATCCGAATGCGGCGAGCAGTCCGTCGATTTGGATCCAGGTTGTCATTGAGTTGTAGTAAGTCAGGGCGAATTCCGCCTCTTCGCGAGGCATTGCCAGACCCTCTACGAGACGAATTTTGCCGTTGACCCTTGCCAACCCGCCTCCGCGATCTTCCAACCGTCGGGGAATCACCTCGATATTCAACGTCGCGCCCTGTTCAATATGCAGTCCCAGAAGTCCCGGATCAATGTTCGCTCCCAATGTGTCGATATTGTGCATGAGCAGAGTTTTCAAGTTCGGCCGCGCCTCCAACAGGTCAGCGAGTACTCCGTTTTTCAGCATATTCGGAATCTCGTACCAGTGACCCACCGGGTGAAGCAGTTGCCCTGGCAGGTTGTCCGTGTAGTCAGCCGCTTCGCCCGCCTGTTTCGCCCATCCGATTAGAGCGGCGTGCAGGCTTTCCCGTACTTTCTGCGCCTGAGCGTCCAGCCGTTGCTGAGGCATATCTTCCCACGCGAAACGCAAATCACGCACGGTCGGAACCATTCTGAGTCCGATCGCCTTGCCCGGAGAAAGGATGAGAGGTCCGCCGTAGTCATAGTTTTGTTCGGAAGCGAGGAAGGTTTCAATTGGAGCGTGAGTCATGTAGCTCGTTGTAAATAAGTGCGGAATCGCAGAATTGAAATCTCTTGAAATCTTCCTGCTCTTTGCAAGGTGAGTCTCGATGAAAGTCCGGTGTCTGCCGCCAAGTTTTGCAAAGGGATGCAGGGCTTTCACGACTCCGGCTCCCTGCGTCCATCGACTTCCCACCCCTGCCGCAAGACTAATGACGGCGACCTCGCCCGCGGCAATCGCCGACGCGCCAATTTTTCGCATCTGCTCGGTGATCGCCTTGCCGTCAAAAACCTCGCCGGGTTCCACATCGCGTATGTCGCTGCTGACCGGAAGTCTGTTTTGAGCCAATCCGATGCGTCCGGCTCTTAAGTCTTGCCTAATCTGCTCGTGTTGCACCGAATCGAAGCCATTGTCTTTCAACAATGATTGCAGGTTTTTACTCGTTCCGGAGTCTTTCGCCTGCTCAGGCAGCAGTCGCTCCACGAGAGTCTGCATCGTCCCGCTGAGATCCGTTCGAGTTCGACACGCGACTCCGAACGCTTCCAACTCCGCCCTTCGGGAAGGCGTCAACTGTCTTGGATCAAGGCGCATCAATCGGGGAATCGTCAGTGCGTAGTAAGCGGCAGGAAGCGGAGTGTCTCGCGGGTTCAATTTCTCGGCGCGAGTGCCGGTTTCATTGATCGCAAACTCGTAAACGACAGGCTCCATTGCGAACGGCAACGCGCTTTCGAGTTTCTTGCGTGTTTGAGACATGATTCGTTGTAGAAAGTCTTGCGCCTGCGATTTGCGCTCCGGAGCGAAGATGAAGCCCATTCCGCCTCCGGACATTCCTCCCAACATCCAGAAACCCCAGAAATCAGTTCCGAACTCCGTTTTGACCTGAGAGATTAGCGTCTCGGTATAGAGGTTGTTCGACCAGGGAATGATGGTTTGAATCGGACCGAAGAAGTTGCGGGTCGTTGCGTCCCCGATCGCGGCGATATCTCCATCACGCAGGTTGGTCAGAATATCGTCGAGTATCCGTTGTGATTCATGTCGCGCTGTCCACTCCGGTTGAGTTCGCAACAAGTATTTTTCAGTCACCATCTCTAAAATCGGTCCGACGTTTTGAGCCATTCCGCCGTGAACGAGAACAAGGCTATCCTGAAGTTTTCGGCGTGTTTCGTCTGAAGCGTCGTCTCGATTCAAAACAGCGTGCGAAGGAAGCAATCTGCCTCGACTAATTCCAAACTCAGGATCTCCGGATTGCGCCGCGCTCCCCTGAATCAACTTGATACCGGGCCAGACTCCTCCTGAGTCTTGCCAACCTCCGCCGGAGCCTGCGATCCACTCGCCAAGAATCGCGCGCGCCGCCACGAGTCGGCGCTCTCCCTCTTCGAGGGGTCCTTCCAGAGCTTTTGTCTGTCCGGTCACCCTCATGCAGACGGCCATGAGCGAGGCGAGGAGATTCGTCGAGACCGCCAAACGAGATCCCTTAGGAATCCCATTGACGTTGCTGACAAGCTCTAGCCCGCGCCCCGGACCAATCAACTTATTAAGGAGGTCGCTCAACTTTTGCTCCGAGCCTTCAATTCCCGGCGGAACGAGACCGGAAGCGATGAGAGCCGCTTTCAGCAAGCCGAGATAGTCGCTCGCGAAATCGAAGAGCGCATCAAGATTTTGAATGTCCAAACTGACGCCAAGATCTACGCTAACAAGACGAATCAAAGGCTCGTCTATTACTCTCAAGTAGGCTTCAACAGGTGGTTTGGGAGATGCATCGCGCCCCCGTACTGCGAGATCGATTGAGACATTGAGTACTTTTGCGCCCTCAGGATAGTCCATTCCCAAAAAGAATATATCGCTCCAAGCGCTGTGGGTCAGGTCCATTCGCACTGGAGTCAACTCTCTTAAAACCGTGAATTCGCCGCCGGAATCGCCAGCTTGGAGCAGTTCAGGGCGAAAGCGCAGAGGTTGATCCGCAGGATGTCCCAATCGAAACATCCACTGATTCCCCCGTGCTGATTTCACGCTTCGCCGCACTTGATCGGTCAGAGTTTGAAAAGCAAGTCGATGATAGGCGGAAGCGAGGGCGCTTGAAAGCGTATCGCTCGCCCCGTCGACATTCCATGCTTTCAATAGTTGCGAGATCGCCTCTTCAAAGCGACGTTCCAACAGGTTGAGGTAGCTTTCATAGGGAAGACGACCGCTCAAAGGAAGCTCCGGTTTGTTTGGGAGGTGGAAACGATAGATGGCATAGAGGAAAAAGCAGGCGCGAACTCGCTCGTATAGATTTTCGCTGCGATGCCGGAAGCTCTCCAATGCCTCGCACTCTTTCAAGAGTTCTGCAAATGAAGCGTTTTCCGCGAAGGAACCCAGAGAACGATCCCGAACTGCAGGATCGCCGGAAGTGATTATTTCGACAAGACTGGACATTTAGTTTCCTTTTCCCATCTGTCGTTGCGCCAGAAGCTCGCACAATCCTGCCAGTACCTCTTCCCGATCAGCGCCGCTTAATCCGAGTGCGAGTTGGGCCGTGAGCAACCCGTATCGAACGTCTAGCGGGTAGCGCTTGCCTTTCGTCTCAAGCGCGAGATAGCGCTCGTGTTTCGCCAGGTCGTTCAGTACTGGCGAAAGGGGGATGATCGCTTCGGGACTTTCGCCGATTCGTTCTTCCAGGAGCGCCATCGTCAAAGGAGTTAGGACGTGCATTCCAAAGAAGCAGAGATAGT
>JAYVOT010000849.1:0-3980 GCA_043757795.1 Chthonomonadaceae bacterium
CATCCGGCGCGAAGCGCCACTGAGACCGTGACTTTAGTCATGGGATTCAAAAGCGCTCTCGAAAAAATCATTTGGTCGTCAGGTCTGCGTAACATCAGTCATTAAACGACGGGAGGGGCGCAATGAGCCTTGCAATCGCAGTAGAGGGGTCGAACGCGAACTTTATAACGACTCTCAACCGGAGAACGCTCCCGCCTCAGCTGGATTTGTTCGCGCTTGACGAACCTCGCGCCCGCATCCCGGAAACGATGGGAGTCGCTCAAATCGGAGTGAGAGAGAACGCAAAGGCGCTCCACGACACTTCGGACTATCTCTCTTTCAGCGACTACTCTCTCAATCCTTACGTAGGTTGCGGCTTCGGGTGCTCCTACTGCTACGCAGCCTTTTTCGTGCCGGACGAAGACAAAAAAAAGGAGTGGGGAAAGTGGATCGATGTGAAAGTGAACAGCGTCCGGGAGATTTTGCGCAAGAAAGACCTGAAGGGCAAGCGCGTCGTGATGAGTTCCGCCACGGACGCCTATCAACCTCTTGAAAGACGGGTGCAACTCACTCGCGCCATTGTCGAGACGCTTTCCGACCCACGGCGACAGCCGGATTTGACTATCATGACGCGCAGCCCCCTTGTGACGAGAGACATCGACCTGTTCAAAAGGTTCGAGAAAATTCAGGTCAATATGTCCGTCACAACGGACAGCGACGCCATACGCAAGCGATTCGAACCCTCTTGCGCCAGCATCGACCAACGCATCGAAGCGATAAAAGAGGTGAAGGCGGCGGGGATTCGCATCGCTATCGGTCTCTCGCCCCTCCTGCCTCTCGAAGACCCGGAGAAGTTCGCAAAGCGTATCGCCGAGTTGGAACCCGATGCCTACTGGGCTTCCACTTTCAATATCTCGCACGGACATTTTACAGGCAGCACACGCTCCCCGGCTCTTCAACTTGCTGAAGAGTACGATTGGACAGGCAAACGGAGCAAGGAAGCCATGAAGATTATGTCGAAATACCTTCCGAAGCTCTGGCGCTAGAGGGATCGCTTTACAACCTCAAACCGAGCGCTCTCCGGAGGCTCCCAATGACCGAAACACCGAAAGACGCCGGGCGAGAGATATTGCAAGTCGATAAGTATCTCTGGCTCAACCTGCTGTTCGTATTCGCCTATATTTTCATCGTACAGGCGCAAGGACTTTCGACGGTTCCAGCATGGAGTCTGTGGGCGCTTTTTGCGCTCGCTTTCTCAAATGCCGCCGTTCGGAGCTTTCTTCGTGTTCGCCGGGGAGACGCCCGCTTAGGGCTTATCTCGCAGATATTCGTGACGATCGACATCCTGCTTCTATCCGCCGGAATTCTGGTGACGAGCGGCCTCAAAAGCGACCTGTGGCTTATCTATTTCATCGCTATTCTCTCGCATTCCCTCTACGTTCGCACCAGTCAAGCGGCTTTTATCGCAGGTTTGATCGTCCTGTCCTATCCCCTCGCAACGCTTCCCTCCCAATGGGGTTCCAACGGCATGCCCTGGACCGTCTACCTTACAACCTTGGGATTGCGCCTATTCTACGTGCTGATTATCGGGACATACGCTCGCAGAATCTGGTTGAATGAAGAGGTTCGCGTAAAAGAGTTGCAGTCCTTACGGGAACAAATGGCGACCGGAGATGAGCGCGCGAGGATCGCAAGAGAGATTCATGACGGATTGGGGCATTCGCTTGTCAGTGTGATCCTTCGCCTTGAACTGTGTCAAAAATTGTTGAAACGCGCTCCTGAAGAGGCGGAAGCGTTGCTGAAAGAGGAGATCCCGGCATTGCGAGAAGCCTGGAACGAAGGGCGAGACCTGGCATTTCACTTGCATCCCTGGGAGAGCGAGACGGGACAGGACAGCGATCTGACGGAAACGCTCAGGCGACTCGTTGGAAGATTTTCATCTCGTACCGGATTGAGCATCGACTTTCTTTCGGAAGGAGAAGAGAAAAACCTTCGATCCTCCGCCGCTTTCGGGCTGACGCGAATCGTTCAGGAGGCTCTTACGAACGCAGTGAAACACGCCAACGCAACGAAAGTCGAGGTGGCGTTAAGATTCCTTCAGGAAGGCGGAATCCTGTGTACGGTTCGGGACAACGGGACAGGCTTTGAAGGGGGGCAAATGCAGTCAGGATTCGGACTTCAAGCTATGCGGGAACGTGCTGAGTCTTTCGGCGGGAACTTGGAAATGAAGTCCTCGCCCTCTTCCGGAACCGAGGTGAAAGTAACGCTTCCTGCTGGAATTTGAGTACGAACCGAGGTCTAGTTGCGAACTAGTTTCGTAGCGAACACGTTATGATGAACTCACGAGTTCTTTTATAGGAGGACTGAAGTCCGTATCTCAGACTTCCGCAATCAACGCAATTTCCGTCTCACTCCGAGAAGGCGGGTCTCTAAATTCAAAGGCAAGTTTATAACCCGACGTCTCATCGCGGACTCTCTAATTTACACAAAGTCTATTTCGCAAGCGAACTCGACTGAGGCTCGATTGCTCTAGAGGAGACGAGTTGCAGGACATTTATGTTCTTCGCTACGCTCCAGACCCTTTCGGAATTTCCCCAGTAAGCGCAATAAGCTAATCTGCCGTCGTTGGTAGGAACCCAACCGTTCTCCCCCGCCCCTGTGAATAGAACGACGTGAGTGTAAGGCTTCACTTCTTCCGACATTCTAAAAACGTACATTCCGCTCTTCATGAAAAGTTCGTTATCGTGAAGATAGGCATCGGTGCATACCGACCAACCCTTCAAATTAACCGTGACCACACCCTGATTTTGCAAAACAATATATTCATTCTGAACAATTGTTGCAGAATGAATCTCGACAATCTTGAGCATAGACTTCCCTGAACGCAAACTAGCGGGGCTTTTGTTCCCGTCGCTGTCGGAATTGCGCCTTGATTTTCCTCATTCTACCTTAATTCTTGACCGAAGGTGAGAATCGATCCGCGTCTCCCTCGCCAATATGTCGATCCGGAGATGCCATGCAACAATGGTATCGTATTCCATCGAAGTTTTTTTCAAAACGTTTGAACTCTCTCAGCTGCATTCGTAACTAAGCAATCAATATGATCGCAGGATAAGACTGCAAACCAATAGATCCTCTGATTGAAGGAGAAGAAAATGAAAATCACTCGAAGAAACATACTCATCGCAGGGCTGTTTACAGTGGGAGGCGGGGCGTTGGCTACGCGCCTTTTTCACCCGTCCTCTCAAGGAATCAAACTGACCAATCCGCTCGACAACGAATTTACGATGGGGGCGCTCAGAGTGCGGCTATTGGGGCAGGCGGCTCTCATGGCAGGATCGTTGGCGGCGCTTAGAGTGATTGTCACGAAGCAAACGAGCGGCAAACCGGTTGCGGCGGACGTCGAGTTGCATCTTGCAAGCCTGGACGGCAAAAAAACCGAGACTTTTCGGACACGAACGGACGCGAACGGCTCGCTCGTCGAAGGGTTCAAAGTCCCGAAATGGGAGCCGGGCGAGCACGAACTGACGGTCAAAATCAACTCCGTCGAAGGAAGCGAGACGCTCAAACAGAAGGTGACGCTGACTGGCGGAGCGAGACTGATGCTGACTTCGGACAAACCTGTCTATCAACCGGGACAGGTGATTCATCTTAGATCCCTCGCTTTGGACGCGGGCGACGGCTCCGCCTTCGGAGAGAAAGAGATCGTTTTTGAAGTCGAAGACGGCAAAGGCAACAAAGTCTTTAAGAAGAAGGACAAACTCTCGAAGTTCGGGATCGCGGGCGTCGATTTTCAACTTGCGGATGAAGTGAATATGGGGTCCTACACTCTCCGTGCGATCGCTGGCAAGGATCAGATGGAGAAGCGCGTTCGAGTGGAGCGCTATGTCCTGCCAAAGTACAAAATCGAAATCAAGCCGGATAAGAGCTTCTATCTGCCGGGCGAAATACTCACAGGAAAGATCATCGCCGACTACTTTTTTGGAAAACCTGTGGAAGGA
>JAYVOT010000850.1:0-3962 GCA_043757795.1 Chthonomonadaceae bacterium
GTTCCATACTTTCGCGACGTGAGCGCGGTGTTCCGGGTTGTCTAGCTTGCGATAGCCGGGAAGTTGGTCCGCTTTCTGTCCGTGCTCTCGTCCTCCCTGCCCATTGCCCTGTCCTGTCAAAGTGCCGAAGCCTGAGTTCGGGCGTCCCGGCAAGCCTAGCGCGAGAGCCAAATTGATGAAAGCCAGGACGGTATCGGTTCCTTTGCTGTGTTGCTCCGCTCCTCTCGCTGTCAAGATCATCGCGGTTTTTGCGTCGCCAAGCATTCTAGCGGCAAGATTCATCTGTTTTACGGAAATTCCCGTTATCCTCTCAACATGTTCCGGCCAGTAGGAGGCGAGGATTCTGCGAAGCGATTTAAATCCTGTCGTTCGGGTTTCGAGATACTTTTCATCAAGTTTACCGTCTCTTGCGATGATGTGCAGTAGTCCCAGAGCTAGTGCGACATCAGTTCCCGGAGTGATTTGAAGGTGCACTGCGGAGTTCGCCGCCGTCGCTGTCACTCTCGGATCCACGACAATCAGTTTGCCTCCGCGATTGCGTTGCTCTTCGAAATATTGCATTATGGGCGGCATCGTCTCGGCGGAGTTGCTGCCGACCATCAGGATCGTTTCCGCGCCGGGAATGTCCTCGAGCGGAAAAGGCAAACCTCTGTCGATTCCAAAGGCTTTAATGCTAGCCGCGGCCGCAGACGACATGCAGAATCTGCCGTTATAGTCAATATTCGAGGTCTTGAGGGCGACGCGCGCAAACTTTCCCAACATATAGCTCTTCTCGTTCGTTAGACCGCCCCCTCCGAACATCCCTACCGCATCGCGACCATATTGCGCCTGGATTTTTTCTATCTCGGAACCGATTCGTTCAATAGCCGTTTCCCAGGAGACAGGCAAAAGAGGAGCGTTTTTGTTGGTGCGCATTAGAGGCGAGGTCAATCTGTCCGGGTGAGCTAGAAGTTCAGTGGAAGTCCATCCTTTTTGGCATAATCCTCCTTTGTTCGTGGGAAAGTCCATACGAGGCGCGACTGTGAGAAGACTGTTTTTTCGTACGATATTCATGCCGCACTGCAGAGCGCAGTATGGGCAATGTGTGGAAGTCATGTTCCGCTCCAATTCACTTGTGAAAACAGTTTCTATAATTCAAGTTGTCGCCACGGAAGGAGGGCGGGACGGAAAGCCGACGGGATTGAATTCCGAGTCAGGAGTTGCGAAGCAGTCATTGCGTATTAAAAGACGACGGAATTTAACCCGTTTTCTCAGCGCCTTCTTGCAAGACTTCCAATACCAATCTTTCAACCCGACGCATTTCAAAATCAAAGAGTGAGCAAGATCTGTCCAGAGTCGTTTAATCGTACCGAATAAGTTTTGATTGAACAGTTTCCCATTAACGGCTCTCCAGTGGAAAGGTCGAATTTCCAGGCATGCAAGGGGCAAACTAGCGTCGTTCCGCCCATCAAGCCGTCGACCAGCGGACCGGATTTGTGGGGACAGTGCGGTTGTGTCGCGTAGACGTTGCCGTTTCTGCTCAAGAAAACTGCGATTTCCCTGTCACCGATTTTAAAGACGCGTCCCTCGCCGGGGGGAATCTGTTCCGCCGGTCCCAGATCGATCTCCGTAGCGGTTCTTTCGAGAGTAATCATCGAGCTACCTCCAAAAGAGCGCTGAACTGATTTGCCGTTTTGGGGGAGTGCGCCTCTTTCCACGGATCGTAGTAGGCATCAACGGACAACTGCATGGAAGCGTCCAATTGCGCCGCAATTCCTTCGGAGTCTTTGACCACGACCTCTTTAATGCGCTCAATTCCCACCCGTTCTACAAAGCCGTAAGTTCGCTCAAGGTACTTTGCGTTCTCTCGATAGTACTGCATAAATCGTCCCATCATCGTGAGAACCTCTTCATGAGAACCGAGAGTGCATAAAATATCCCCTTTTCGTATGTGGGCTCCTGCCGCTCCTCCGATATAGATTTCCCACCTTCCGCCTTCTACCGCTACCGCCCCGACATCCTTTACCATCGCTTCAGAACAGTTCCTCGGACAGCCCGCTGTCGCCATTTTCACCTTTCCCGGCGTCTCCAACCCTTGAAATCGCTGTTCGATTTTAATTCCAAGACCAGTGGAGTCCCCAAGCCCGAAGCGACAAAACTCAGTCCCGACGCAGGTCTTGCAGGTTCGGAAAGATTTTGCATAGGCGTGACCGGAAGGCATATCCAGGTCTTTCCAAACATTAGGCAAGTCCGCTTTTTTGATTCCCAGAAGATCAATTCGTTGACCCCCGGTGATTTTGATCATAGGCACATCGTATTTGTCTGCGACATCCGCGATCGCTCGCAGGTCTTTGGAGGTGGTGACGCCGCCGTAGATTCTCGGGACAACGGAGAAAGTGGCGTCTTTTTGGATATTTGCATGGACTCGGTCGTTTATGAATCTTGCGTCACGTTCATCCTCGTACTCCGCACCCCAGAGAGTTCTAAGGAGAGAAGCGAGTCCGGGTTTGCTCGCCGGATCTTCGTATCCTTCCGCAAGAGCGTTGAAAACTGATGAAACGGACCTGAGGTTTTGCGAGAAGACCGCATCGACAAGCTCCGGCTTCCTTAAAGGAACGCCCGGAACATAGTAGTGAATAGAGGGGTCTTCTTCCACATGCCCCTCGCATGCCCACTCCACTATCTCGCGAACAAGACTTTTGCACGAACCGCAACCCATTCCGGCTCGTGTTGCGTCCATGACTCCTTTCAAACTCTTCTTGCCTCCCATTACGCACTTGCGAATCGCGCCTTTGCTCACTCCGTTGCAATTGCAGATTTGGGCTTCGTCCGGCATCTCGATCATCGATACCTCTTTAGCAGGTCCCGCAAGATCGAACAACAAAGACAGTCGGTCATCCGGCAGGGGCGACTCCCTGTCAAAAGCCTGGATCAGATAAGGCGCTTTAGAGATGTCGCCAAGAAGCATGGCTCCTGCAAGAATGCCGTCCCGGATGATCAATTTTTTGTAAATACCGCGTTTAGGTTCGGAGAACTGAACGATCTCATCGTGTTCATCTCTCGGTTCCGTGATTCCCATCGTCGCCAACTCAACGCCCATAACCTTCAACTTCGTAGCGATTTTCGAACCCATATAAGCTGATCTCGAATTGACGCCTGTGATGTGATCCGCCAGGACTTGAGCCTGCTCCCATAGGGGAGCTACCAGTCCGTAAACCACGCCTCGATGCTGAGCGCATTCTCCGACAACGTATACGTCGGGATCGTCTATTGATCGCATATGATTGTCGACGACGATCGCTCTTTCAGTCGTCAATCCCGATCTCAGGCCTAGTTCGGAGTTCGGTTTGATTCCGGCGGAAATCACGATCATCTCGCAGTCGAGAGAAGTTCCGTCATTGAAGTCCAGACCTTCGACGCCGTCTTCGCCCCTGATGAGAGTCGTGTTTTTGGAGACATGAACTTTTACTCCCATTTTCTCCATCGTATTGCGCAAAATCGCGCTCCCCGATTTGTCCAACTGTTGATTCATGAGGGAGTCCATCAAATGAACGACATGAACTTCGACACCGAAATTCATGAGTCCTTTAGCCGCTTCCAACCCAAGCAGGCCACCCCCGATTACCGCTGCCTTTTTGCAATTCGCCGCGAAAGCGGATATTTTATTGCAATCATCAATGGTTCTAAAAACGAAAATACCTTTTTTCAAAACGCCTTCAGAGTCGTTCAGCCCTGGAATCGGTGGGACGAAAGGACGGCTTCCGGTAGCGATAAGCAGTTTGTCGAAACAAACTTCGCTGCCGTTGTCTCCGGAAACAAACCTGGCATGAAGATTTATGTCGGTGATGCGAACGTTCGCATGCAGCTTTATGCCGTTCTCTTCATACCAATCTAGAGGATTCAGGAAGATGTCTTGCGCGTCTTGTGAACCGTTCAATACATTGGAGAGCAGGATGCGATTGTAGTTTCCATAGGGTTCATCG
>JAYVOT010000851.1:0-3949 GCA_043757795.1 Chthonomonadaceae bacterium
CATCGCTGACGATCTTGATGACTTGCTGTCCCGGAGAGAGACTCTCAAGAACATCCGCCCCGATAGACTTCTCTTTAACGCGAGCGACGAATTCTTTAACGACTTTGAAGTTGACGTCAGCTTCAAGGAGAGCGAGTCGCACTTCGCGCATCGCTTCGTTGACATCCGCCTCCGAAACGCGCCCCTTGCCGGTGAGTTTTTTGAAAACGTTCTGAAGTTTGTCTGAAAGGCTCTCGAACATAGTGAATCAGCGGCTTCGCGGGAGAGGTTTACTCTCAGTGTAGTGAGTTGACGACTTCTCTGAAACGGCAGAAAATCCGACGAAGCCCATATTACAGCGGAAACAGCGTGGGAGTATCGTCGGACATTCAGAGAATACAGGCGAAATTTGCGGTGATGACCGTTTTCCAGTCAAACCTAAGTCGTATTATACCGACACAGGGAGGTTTTGTCAATCAAAAACGACTCTTTCTAATGGAATCAACTGAATCAATTCGTTTCCTCTATTGCATATCGATGCATCTTTTCAGATAGCTCATGTTGTGAACGGTGATTCGATATTGCATATTCACCGAGATGCTCCCATTCGATTTGAAAGTTCTCATCACCTGATTGACTCGCTCGCGGGAAGCTCCTACAAGGTCTGCAATATCGTTTTGAGTCAATCGAATTGGGATAAAAATGTCCGGACTGTTGGGTTGAGTTTGTCCGTAAAGTTGCGCGAAATCCATCACGTGGTGAGCCACCAACCCCTGTACGCTCATAAGCGCGAGGTTGCCGACGCGTTCATTGCCTTTCCGGAATCGTTTTGCAAGGCACTTGCAGAGATTTCGGGCAAATCTAGGCATTGTTTCGAGCATGGTGTCGAAAGCTGCGCGATCAATGCGCATCAGCGTCGTCGCTTCCTGAGTCACCACATTCGCTGAACGAAATTCCGAGTCTATCAGACTCAGTTCGCCAAAATGATCGCCTCTTCCGAGAACTGCGAGAAACACTTCCTTGCCGTCGGGTCTCCCCATTGAAACTTTGACAATGCCGCTTTGAATTATGTAGAGCGTGTCCCCGCTATCGTCTTGATTTATAACAGCCGTGTCAGGTTTGTAACTTTTAGTCCGGCTGTGATCTTTGATGAACTGAAGTTGATCTTGACTCAGTCCGTCAAAAAGAATGCTGTGGGAAAAAGCGTTCTCTTCGATTGCCATTGGAAACCTTTCCTTCCGTAGATCACCCTCGCTTACGCCAATTTAAGACTTTTCAATCCTTTGGATCCCACTTCATTAAAACTGTTTTCATTTCGAGGTGCGGGCGCAAGGAGGTAAAACGCTGATCAACGGCTAACTTTAGAGTGATTGCAAGAACGCCTAGCGTCTTCTAGAGTCAAGATGTAATTTATCGCATTCAATTTCAAATAAGCTACGAAGCATTATAGAGATTTTGCCGAGTTTTGTCAAGCTGAAGCGCGGCTAAGTCGTAACACATGAGGAGGGTAAAGTTGCCGGAAGGAATAGAAATCGAAACGAAAGAGCTTCAGGAGACTATCGAAGAGCTGCATCATGAGCGCGCCGAGCACGAGCAGGAGAAACTAGCGGCGGCATGGACGCGTTGGATCGCTCTCACGACAGCCATTCTCGCCGTGTTCGCAGCTATTTCCGCGTTGCAAGCAGGCAAGCTGGCGAATGAATCTCTTTTAGAAAAGAACACTGCCATTCTGTTCCAAGCGCAAGCTTCGGATAAGTGGGCTGAGTTCCAGGCAAAAAGCATTAAGGGCAATCTCGCCATTCAGACTTCCGAGCTTCTGGAGAATTTTCACGGTTCCGAAAAGAAGGTCAAGGAGTGGACTGAGAAATCGAAACGATATTCGGAAGAGAAAGGCGAGTTGCAAGATAAAGCTAAAGAGTTGGAAGCGGAACGAGATGTGAAAAATGAGGAGTCTGCCAGCATGCTGAAACATCATGAGGTTTTCGCTGTCTGCGTCACCTTCTTGCAAGTGGCTATCGCTCTTTCTGCGATTGCAGCCCTCACGAAACAGAAAATGGTCTGGTATCTCAGCTTGTTAGTCGGGATCGCAGGAGTAGGATATTTCGCCACAGGTTTCGGCAAGACGGCGCATAAACAAATCACTTCAACTAAGATCACGAAACACGCGGAGTAGGGAGTGAAGGGTAGGTCCCCATGTCCAAAAAACGCTTCCGCCGATGGCGCATTTGAAAAAAGGCTCTGCCCGATGTGACGATTCCTAACGTTGCGGAATTTCTTAAATCTTCATGTCAACGGTTGCCGGATTGCAAAGATTGGGGGCGAACAGTTGGCAAGAGCCTTAGTTTTCATTCTTGTGGCGCTCGCAACCGGCGTGCTGATCTACTGGCTCGTTCAGAAAAACACCGTCTCTTCGCAATCCGCTCCGCCGCCTTCTTCTTCTAAAAGCAGAACCCTCGACCCGCAAAGCCAAACCCCTGTTCCCCAACCTCCAGTTGCCCGACGTCCATCGCCGACCCCGCCAACTTCCAATATTGATCGCACGCCCACAGCGCCCAATAGCTCCCCCTTCGCCGACATTCCTGCGCCTCGTACCGACAAACAGAGGGAACGCGACGATTTAGAGAGCAGGCGAACCGCTTTCTACAAACAGGTGCGAACTCAGGCGGGGAAGGCGGTGGAGTCGCTACAGCCTAAAGACGAAGATCTGGCGACCCTCGATGTTCGTTTCGCAAATGACGACCCTCAAAACACGACTCCTCTTGTTGATCTCATCGTGAAAGCGGGAGCCTATCAAAACGGGTTCCGGCGTATACGTTGTTTTGTCCCGACCCCCGTCGGGACTTTGGATCGAAAACGCCTTGAGGCGGAAGCGAACGCGGACGATTCCGGACACTGGTTCATTATTCGAGAATGAATCCGCCTACCCGCTCACTTAAAAGTCTCCGCCAACACATTTCCGCAGACGACTGCCGCCCCCTTCTTGCCGTAACCCCCGTTTTCGATGACGCATGAGAAAGCTACTTTTGCAGGCGAGGAGCTACTCTCCTCGTATGGGGCGAACCCGATAAACCATGAGTGCGGCTCGCCGTCAAACTGAGAATTCTGCGCAGTCCCTGTTTTGCCCGCTACTTTGAACGGCAGGTTGTCGAAGACGCCGCGCGCCGTCCCGGAAGTCACCACGCTTCGCATCATGCCTCTCAGAATCGCTGCGGATTCCGGCTTAAAAGCGACTCCCGTCGTTGTCACGGGTATTTCTCTCGTTGTCAAACTTTCCACAACATTCCCGTTCGATCTTCTCGGGGTGATTAGTTTCACAATCCGAGGAGTCATCCCAATGCCATCGTTTGCGATCGTTGCTGAAAGTCGGCACATCTCAAGCGGCGTCGCGAGCATTCTGCCCTGCCCGAAACCGATCTCCGGGAGGTCGGCATCGAATAGCGACTGTTTGGGGACGTGGCGAAACCCCAATCGAGCGCTGAGCAGATCGCGAAAGCCGGTTGAATCCAGATTTATCGCAAGGTGAGCAAAGTAGATATTCGATGAAACAGTGAACGCCTGCCTTAGTTGCAACGCGCCGAAGTTCGGGTCTCCAGCATCGTCCCGAACCGGACGGTGCGTATATCTTTCGCCGTTCGCACGCCACTTGAGCACGGGCGATATTCGGTTGCAGTCGAAAGAGATCGTTTGAGCGTTCGGCAACGAGTCCAGGGCGTAGGCTGTCGTTGCGGCTTTAAGGGTGGAACCCGGAGGATAGAGTCCGGAAAGGGCGCGATTCACCAAAACATGCTCCGCGTTCGCATATTCTCCCGTCGCCAGAGATTTCATTTTTTCCGGCGTCAGCGAATTGGGGTCAAAAGAGGGAATCGAGACAGCGACTAGAATATCTCCTGTGCCCGGGTGCGACATCACAAACGCTGCGCGATCTTTGGGTTTCCCCGTCTTCTTGTCTTTGAACGAAGAAGCGGTTCGA
>JAYVOT010000852.1:0-3948 GCA_043757795.1 Chthonomonadaceae bacterium
AAGCATGAAAAGGATGTTGAAATATCGATCATCCTGGTGACTCGTAGTTTTGGTTGATTCCAAAACAATTAAAGTTGCCTCGGTAATCGTATCCCGTCGCCTCCAAAGTAAACTCTCTAACAAACAATTGCAGAGCATCTCCTGGCGCTCTATTGCTAGATGCTTGACTGTATCATCGTACTCTTGTTCAAAAAGGTACGTTAACTCAACTCCGAATTGTTCGGGAACTTGCACCGCGAGCGCTTCGAGCAAGCCCTGGTGACGGTAGAGCAAATAGCGTTCAGCGAACAGGCGTCCAATCGATCCTTCAGACGCGAAGGCGGCAACAAGGTTTGTCGGTTCAATGTGTCGGGCTAGCAGTCGTCGGACGACCTCGTGATCTTGGAAGCGCTGATAGGCGAACGATACGCCTTCCTCTCTCAAAATCATCTCTTTTTTAAGCAATCCCTCCGAAAGTAGAAGCGAAAGGAGAGAGTTTGGATACCCCTGTGTAGGGTAAATCTCTTGGCTGATCATGTATGCGTCCGATACGGGAACTGCCATCACGTCCTTATCAACCAGCATATCGCTCAGGAGATTTAGATAGGTCCGTACGGAGTTTTCATGTGGCGGTGTAGTAAGCAAGCCGGTTCTCTGAAGTTTCTCATTCACAGCGTCTATCAAAAATTCAAATACCGCCGAAATGCCTTCGCCCCCTGCTGGCACTTCGTGCTTACCAGCATCCTGCAGCCCTTTGCACAAGGTTTTGAGAAAGAGGGGATTCGTGAACTCAGGGTGGAGTAATGGAACCTGGGGCAAGTTGATACCATAGTGTGCGAAGAAAGCGCGAGCAGCCTGTTCAGGCTTAGAAGCAAATCCTTCGTGAGAAATAGCAATCACTAGATCTCTCGCTCCCTCTGGGATAACTAATTGCTCATAGGTAGACCGGACGCTTAACGCAACCCCTAACCAGGGGAAATGTTGAAGCTTGGTCAGCAGGCCAGCGAGCCGTTTCGGCCATAGCTGAAGTCCTTCTCCTTCATTAAGGGCGTCGATTAGCAACAGCATTTTTCCTCCGCTCGTTTCCGCTGCTGACTCTAATGCCTGGAGAAAGGTGTCATGGTCTACTGTTAGTCCGAAGAATTCTTTAATCTTGGACAACGGGTCCTCGTCTTGGAAGTTTTCGCCAAGGATTACTAGAGCTGGAAGGCCACTCATGACACGTTGCTTCGCTACATCAACAAACAGGTGAGTCTTGCCCGCCCCGGCCCGCCCGGTAACCAAAAGTACTGGCTGGTTAGCGAGTTTTGCCTGGTCGTTTGAGGCAAACTTCCAAAGGTCGTGCACTGTTCCGGCGATTTCCCAGAGATGGGATTGCAGGCTAGCGTGCTTTTGGCGAATAACATACTCACTATGATTATCGATTTTTCCGCCGAGCTGACGAGCTTCCTCGAGGTCGAGTGCTGCAAGGTCGTCAAGCATTCGTCGGCCTTCATGCGCCAAGTCGCGTACCTGGTATGCTCTTTCAGCGATGTCAGTTAATTGTAATAGAGTTGTGCCCTGCCAGTCAGCGCACTCGAGCAGTTTGCATAGCTTTTCTCCCTGCTCCTGCAAGGTCTTTACCGTCGACGCTATCTCAGAGGGGCACGCGGAGAGTTCCAGATAGGCGAGGGACCGTTTCATCTTAATGTGTAGAATTTGGGGAGTACGAGCGAATTCTCGCGTGCGGCCTAGCCCCTCGAATAGATGGGCAATTGGCAACTGAACATTGAGTTCCTTCGTGTAGCGTGGACTTGCGTCGGCTGCAACCTGTTCTACTCTCTGCCGAAACCAGTCAGGCGTCAACTCTTGCTGATTGAAGAAGTAATACCGCTTGCCGCGGTTCTCCAGTTTCGTTAAGCGGTCTGTGAGCTGGGTGTCATCCCAAAGTTCGAACTCGACGGAACGCCCTTTTTCGGTGGCTGATTTCTTCCACTTTTCGACGTGTTGCTTCCATTTGTCCATCGCGGAAATTTGGACAGCAATTTTGGGGTCATCGAAGTTCTGCGGAATGCAGATCGTCAAGTGTCGGAGGGTAAGGTTTTTTGCCAGCGCGTCAGCAACCGATTTGTCCACCTGTTTCCACTCATTATCCGAGGGAGCGCGCAAAAAGAACTTAGCCTGCATACCCTTCAACGAGCCATCACGCAGAATATGAGCGCACTCAAGACCAGCATCGCGATAGCCACGGCGCTCGAAAAGGACAGCATTTTGGGGTGGTTCTTTATTGAACAGCTGGCAACATAATTCTTCAAAGCCGCCGTGCTGTGAGCCTTGATGTTGTCGAATGTTATTCCAGTTTACAGTCATAGTCCGTTATTCCTATATTAGCCTCAGCATAAATTATTCCCCGGCGATAACGGGCGAGACTGGGCGGGAGCCGTAAAACCGTAAAGGATCAGATTACCCTCCGCAACACTTTTTGTACTTTTTGCCGCTTCCGCACGAGCAAGGTTCGTTCCTGCCCGGTTTCGCTTCGCCGACGAACGGCGTTTGAGGAGGAGCTTCGACATTCGTTCTTCCGGGGAACTCCTCTCCTCTCCCAGCCAAAACATCCGCCTTTGCAGCCTCCCAGTCTTCCTTCGAGAACTCCGGATCCCAACCGCCGTCATCCTCGGAAAACTCGTCTTCGCCCGGTCTGACCGCAGTCACCTCCATGCCGAAATGCTCTTGCACGTCCGCTAGTTGGACGATGAACTCATCTACTTGACCGTTCCTGAACGCCTCTTCGATCTGCGGATAAAGCTCGGTCGCTTTGATATCCAGAAGTGCGACGACTATTGCCGACATTGTTTCGTGATCTTCTTTCGATGAATCAAGCGCCATCTCGAATGCAGCGATCGCTTTATCTCGAAGTTGAGGATGTTTCTGCGCGATTTCCGAAATCGACTCAGCGGCTCCTGCGCGCAACCAGGCGTTATTTTTTTGATCAAGCAGAGCCTCTATGAGAGGTTCAAGCGCCGGCTCTCCCACAAAAGCGAAATAGAAAGGCAACTCGTCCACGATGTACTCGTCTTCGCCGTCAAGCAAAGGCATCAGCGGCATGATGCCGATTTCGCCCGCTTTCCCAAGTCTGCCGAGGATGCGAAGAGCGTTGTAAGGCGTCCATCCGCGCGAATCTCCGCCCTCGCCCTCTTCATACTCTTCGGTATCGTAGTCATAGTACGTCTCGTCAAGAATCATTGTGAGCAACGTTTCAGCTCCCTTATCCGCATTGCCCGCGAGAATTTGGTTTACCGTCTTCTCGTAAACTTCGATATGATCTCCATATCCCAGCGTTTGCAATTTCAAGAACGGTTCCGACAAGTTGTGTTGAGGGAAATTCAGAACGGTTTTGGACGAGTTGTTCGCCGCTTTGTTTTTAATATTCATTTAGTTGGCTCTCCATTCAAATGCATCATGCGTTTTAACGTCGGGGGAGGTTAACGTCCGTCCCGAAATTGAGGGAGAAGTTCACGCAAGAACTCATAGGATGCAATAAACGACACTCCCCGCAAGCGTTTTCATCTCCCAAATTTATCTTTAGTAGCCCGTTGTTCCAATTAATCCGGTATGAACAGCCCGCCCAGGTCAACCGTTTCAATCTCAGTTGGAACGAGGGGAGTGACTTCCTGAGGCGGCGCGCCCGGACTCCTCGGTCGAAGATTAAGTCCGGTAAGGAAGCGAGAGGGAGCGACTGTCGACTCATTCCAATGATTGAGCGACGAAAGAAAGAGGAGGTCTTTTGCGCGTGTGGCGATGACGTAAGCGATTCGGCGCTCCTCGTCCATGTCGTCCGCCTTGCGATGCGGGAGAATCTCCTCCGACCAACCTACAGCGAAGACGCACCGCCACTCTAGTCCCTTTGAGCTATGCCCGGTGGAGAGAGTCACTTCGTCCTGCTCGCGGCGCTTTTTCGCCCTCTCGTTCTTGCGTCTCGCTGATTCGTCC
>JAYVOT010000853.1:0-14906 GCA_043757795.1 Chthonomonadaceae bacterium
ACTCCAAAAAATATTTGCTCCAATCCGTCCCGACTTCTTGCGTAAATCGTTTCTCTACTTTGTCGTTCCCCCAAACTTGCAGAGATTTATTCACGCTAGAAAAACCTTTTTGACGGTAGCCGATATCCGTCGGAAACCAGTGATCGTCGTGACTGTGCGTCATTACGAGGTGTTCGAGTTTCTGAAAATCAAGGCCGTAATTGTATTGATGCAAATTTGAGTCAGGTCCGAAGTCGATCCGGACTCTCTCCCCCAACATATAAGCAGCGCGGCTTCGCCTCTCTTTTCCGCCCAGCGAACGCGCTGAATTACACGTATCGCACTCGCAGAACAGGGCAGGGAAACCTTCCGCAGCCCCTGTGCCGCAAAACAAAATCTCCAAAGCTGTCTCTCTTTCTTGTCAAACTCCCCAACGACTTCGCGCTTCTTCCATCTGTACGGGAATGCCTTCGTGCCAACCATAGTGCGCCGGGGGATTCTCCCCCACCCATCGCTCATCCACCGGCTCATCCGCTCGTTGGTAGCGCGTGTCGCAAGAGATGCGAAACCGTCGACTTGCGTTGTTGAGCGAGCCATGCATCGTGAACATCCCGAAAATCAACGCGTCCCCCATTTTAAACTCGGTTGTTTGCCACTGTCCGCCGAACTTATCCACCATCTCAAAGGGGTCGTTCGAAAAGGCTCCCTGGACTTTGTCTCGATCTACGTCCATCTTGCCGTATGTCTCACGAATGCGCTCATACGCCTCTCCACGATGCGATCCGACCAGAATGGCAAGGGGTCCCATGTCATAAGGGACATCCGTGATCGGAGTCCAACAGGTGTACAGGTTCTGAGTTCCTCTCCCCATGTACACGATATCGTAGTGCGCACCAGTGTTGTCTCCGGGCGAAACGACTCTAAGCCATTTGAAGTCGAAGGTCAGTGCGTCCCCCTGCAGAAAATGTGCGAAAAATCCCATCACTTCTTGTGATTCAACGAGGTTTAAGAAGATTTCATTCCGAGTGAGAGTCTTGCTCCCACCCAGAAATGAACCCCTCGCCCCTCCGGCGACTACGCCTTCAGCGAGCGGAAAATTCAGGTCGATCTGATTGTTTTCCGAGAGGCTTGCGAGCATCATATCGCGGGCGGCCTGAACTTTAATCGGGTCATGAAGGCCGCGTATCAGGAGATAGCCGTCCTCCGACATACGCGCTTTCAATGCGTCGGGGTCACTCAATAGATCGTTCGCTTCTCGCAGTCTCCCCAAGTATCGACCGTCAAGTTCCATTTCTCGTTCGCCCATTTTCAGCAACATGATCTAGCTCCTAAAGTGTTGAGTCCAATTTCAATTAAAATTCCCTCAGTCAACGTTTGAATCCTCCTCTGCAGTTTAAAAAACTTCTTGATGTCCGGAAATCCGCCTGACCCTCATTGCCAGCTCTTACGGCGGGTTTTTCATTGCCCGACTCTCGAACGTGTCAGTTGAGGGTAAGCGTCAAAAAAACAGCGCCTTCCAGTAGTTTACCGGAAGGCGCTCTCATTTCCATCATAGCTCTATTGCCGCGTTCGAGTGCGCATCACCTCTTTTGCTTTGAAGTTTCGTCTCGAACGAGCCCCGTCCTGAGAACTCGAAAACAACCAGTTCTTACGACCGATCACAAACGGCTTGATCGTTCGCTCAGCACGATTGTTATCGATCTCCAGACGACCCTCCTCCAGAAAACGGGTCAGAGCCTCCCAATGAGACAGGCAGTACTGAACCGCCTCCGCGCTCTTCCCCCGCTAAAGAAGTTGCTCACGCTCCGAGAGAAGCCAGACATGCATCCGCTCCAGCAGAGGCTTGCTGCGCTCCAATCGAGCCGCGTATCTCTGCTCATTGCGGTTCACATTGTTTACAGATTCCTTCCGATTTGAGATGCCTACATGATACAATGCCTCAAGCTAACGAAGAAACCCGCGCTTTGTTTTGACGCTTACAGTTGAGGAAGAGCGTTGTTGGAAAAGAAGACAAAATCAAATCCGCCCCCGGATGAGGGCGGATTTTTCGTTTGAGAGACTGCATTTGAAGTTCTCGGAGTAGAGATTGTAAAAATCCTTTTTAAACGGTTATTCGACAGCGGAAGGCTGAGGTTCAAGGCGAGAGTATCGCACTTGAAAAAATTCAGGCGTCGGCATTCTGTTGCCGACAGGTTTCAGTGAGAAAGCGGCGGCGGTCAGGGGACCGCCGAAGACTGCTCCTGTGTCGATCCCGATCTTGTTTTTATTGATGAGAGGTCTTCCGCTACGCTGCGGGGTGTGCCCGAATACTACGATTCTACCCTCAAAACGATCCTTGCTCGAGAGGAAGGGTTCTCGTATCCACATTCTAGGATCCGCCTTCATCTCCCATTCCTGCCCCTCCCAGGATTTGCCATGCGGCAAAAGTCCGGCATGAACGAAGCAGTATCTCTCGATGATATATTCAAGTTGCGTGTCGCGAATAAAATCCCAGTGAGTCGAAGGAATCTCTTCCCACCACTTTGAAAAATCAACGACTCCGTAGTTCAAGAGCGTGTCGACCCCGCCATTTTGCAACCAGTTGATCATAAGCGAGCTATACATGATATAACCCTCTTGTTCCGACGCTTCGGGGAGAGGACCGTCTTTCGCCTCGATCATGAGTTGCTCGTGATTTCCTCTTAGAAAAACCGTGCTCGGACGCTCTTCTTTAAGTTGGATGAGCGTTTCGATGACAGCTTTGGAGTTTTCACCCCGGTCTACATAATCTCCTAAAAAAACAAGAACGTCGTCGTCTTGAATTGGGATTTCCCGCAGTATTTTTATCATCTCCAGCAACATTGTGTGCTGGCCGTGAATGTCGCCTATAGCATATATCAACTTAACAATCCTTGCTATTTTGGTTTCTTGCTCTTGCATAGTAGGGAGCGCTAAGCGCTCTTTGACGAAAAAACAGTTTAGACTGTTCGACAAATTGGTTTGAAAGCAGAAGAAGCGCTCAAACGAGTTGACCGGAGGATGGCGCAAGGTTGCGAACAAATCGGTTTTTGTCATCCACCAGAATTGATTTCGGTTCCAGTTCCTCATCAGTGAGACAAAAAGCCGCGATTACCACGATGTGCCCTACCTCTACCAGTCTTGCCGCAGGTCCATTCAGAATGATCTGTCCGGAGTTCTTCTCTCCCTCAATGACATAGGTTTCAAATCGCGCGCCGTTGTTCGCATTCCAAATGTGCACTAGCTCTCCAGGATAGAGTTCAGTACGGTCCATTAAGTCTCGATCAATGGTGACGCTCCCCACGTAGTTTTCATTCGCATCCGTCACAGTAGCGCGATGTATTTTGCTTTTCAGCAGATTTATGAGTCTCATAGTGCGATATTCTACCAGAAAATAGACGTTTTCGCGCAACAATATTTACGCTCGGAATGAGACGTTTCCGGACAAGCCACAGCTCAACTGTCCAGATAAGTCGAAAGAACCTCTCTGGCAACCTTTGCAATAGCCAGAAGTCCGGGATTTTCCGGCGTCCAAAGAACGATAGGAATGTCCTGGCAAAAAACGGAAAGCGCATATCTGTTATGATTTGGCGCAGACACGATCCCGACATCGTTTCTCACAGCGTCGATCGCACCCGTTTTGCCGAAGTATCTCCAACCTGAAGGCAGAAAACGCGGAATGCCGTCATGAAAGTTTTGGGCTGCAAGAATGTCGAGAATCGTTTCGCGAGTTCTCGCATTGCCGATTTTACCCTCTTCCACAAGGATTAAAAGAGTTAAAATCTCCTCTGCCGTCGTCCTCCCGAAACCCCAATCAAGACTCTCAGGCGTGTTCGGCGAATAGGCTTTTCGGAAGAGCGTAGTCAATGGAAGTCCAAGTTTCCGCATTCTTTCGTTGCACCCTTTGACGCCGAATCGCTCGATCAACATATTTGTCGCCGTGTTGTCGGAAATAATCGTCATGAGTACGCAGGCGTCTCTTAGCGATAATTCCAAACCTGCAGTCATCAGCGTCAAAACGCCTGCGCCGCCAACCTTCTCGGTCTCAGTCAGAGTTATTTTTTCTTCCCACGAGACTTCGCCTTCTTCCACTAGAAGGGCGATATGCACGAGCAGAGGCAATTTGATAATGCTCGCCGTCTTGCAAGGTTCGGAAGCTTTGTAGAGCAAGGTCTCGTTCGTCTGAAAGTCCCGGAATGCGAAACTGAGCCTCCCCATGCAGTCACGTTCTATGTCTTCAATTTCGGCTATAAGTTCTTGTTTCATCAGACTTCCGGAGTACGGAGTTGGGCGGCTCTCAATTTCCAGTTCGCTAGAAGGTTCGCTTCCACGAGCGTTATCGAAAGTTCCGTCGACCGTCGAACTGAATTGGTGGAAAAACCTGCAAGCGAAATCAAGTAGGCTTCGCTTGAACGGTGGCGTAACCTTGTCTCATTGAGGGACTCAATATCGGCATCTTGCGCTTTTTTCGACCTTGGAAGGCACTTCAATGCGTATGTTTCATGAGAGTTTTTCGACCTCAGTATGAAGCTTACAGATGTCTCCAGAGCATCTGAAACAGGCATGAAACCTTTTAACTCGAAGATTGAAACGACCTCGGCGATTAGCGTTTCGTCGTGAAGAGAGAGAATTCGATTCACCTCTTCTTGGATCATCGCATTTTGAGAATGTCGTACCGTTTCTTGTTGTCGAGATCGAGTACGTTCCAGTTCTTGCAAATCGGCTAAGGCGCGCTTTGTAGATTCTGCCGCCCTCTTATCGATTTCAGTCTCCCTTTGTCGCTTGAGTTTCTCTTCGGAATGACGTTCTTTTCTAGTTTGCAATTGAGCCGCACGACGCTCTCGCGCCTCTGCTTCCTCTCTCCTGGCTGCTCTTCGATCCATAAAATCTTTTGCACAGAAGACGCTTCTTGCACATCCGTAGATCAATAGAACGAGTCCGCCGACAAAATATTTCCCTGAGGAGACTATCCCGATCAACCCCAATATCACGCATAGCAGGGAGATCAGAATCGAGATCAAACCTTCAGGAAGGCGTTTTGCAGCGCCATGCCGCTCCCGGCGAAAAAACAGCGCCTTACCGCGACTAGAAGCGGCGTTCTTCATTAGAAGAGCTTCACATCAATTCCGAAGCCGCTAGTATCGACTCCGTTGATCTTTTGAGTGATGCGGTAGCTCGCCTGGACGGAGACGTATTTGGCTAGCGGCGCTTCCAATCCGAAAGAGACGCTCGGGGTGAACTGAGTCCGGTCAAAACCGAGACTGACAGATCGCACTCTCCCTGCGAACAGCCCTCCTGTGACAAAAGGCTTCAATCGACCTCCTACGAGATTCGCTGTCACTCTTCCGCTTGGCCCGAGCAAACTGAATTCGTTGCCGCCGGTGAAAGGGAAGAAGTGGTCGCTCGCACTCACGGACTCAATGCCTCCCGTGATTGAAAATACTCCTCCGATATTTTTGGGTTTGACATAAAACCCGCCTGCGCGATAGAATTTCGGGTTTCCCAGAGCTGTCGTATTTCCTGAAAAGAAGTAGCCTCCGGTATTCAAAAATCCAACGGCCTGTTTTGCAATAGCCTGACCTGTTTTGCCCAATTGAGCGTTCGCAGGAGCGGCGCTGAGAAAAGACAAGGTCGCAACGACGGAAAATATGGCGGTAGAGAGTCTAAGTTGATCGATTTGCAAGTGAATTCTCCTAATATTGAAACGAATGGCAAAACCATTAAATTCGACGAAAACGAAGCAACGTCAAAATTCGTTACCTCCTACTTTCGACTTTGACCTCTGACTTACCTGCTTGATTTGGAGACAAGCCTCAATTCCGTTTTGAGTTGACGACTTCCAACAGCGCATCAACGTCATACACGCATCCCCCCCAGGTGCCGCCCCCCAGTCCTTGCAATGCCGCCCAGAGTCGCGTATCTTCCGGCAGTTGCGGGTCAGCGGAGAGGTCGGGGCGGAGTTCGCGCGCCAGCAGAACTCTCGCGCCCTCTTCCGCTCCGAATCGCTCTTCACCGCGACCAATCAAATTCACTTTCCCCTCCAGCCGATTTCTATCGATCTCGATTTCAATAATGTCGCCGTCTAGAACTTTCCCGATAGGTCCGCCGGCAAGAGCCTCCGGTCCAACATGCCCGATACAGGCTCCCGTCGAGACGCCCGAAAACCTCGCATCCGTAATGACCGCAACAGTCTTTCCCCAGGGCAGAAACTTCAACGCGGAGGTGATCTGATAAGTCTCTTCCATTCCCGCCCCGATAGGTCCCCTGCAGATGAGAACAAGCACATCCCCCGGTTGCAAAGGAGATGAGGAAGCGTCAGGCGTCGAATTCAGTATGCCGGATAGCGCAATAGAGTTCGAGGCGGCGTCGAGAATTGCGTTCGGCTCCATTTGATGAATTGGAGGGGAGTCGGCCTTGCCTACGGATTTGATTGCGGCAATAGCGGCGCGCTCGGTAGTGAAGACCCGCGCCCTGCCTATTTTTCGGTACACTCCGTCCTCATCGACCACTGAGGGATCAATGGAGGTGGATTTGATGACGGAGCCTTCCGGGCAGAGATTCCCTTTCGGAAAAGTGACTGTCGAGGTGAGACCCACTTCCCTCGCGCGTTTCGGAGAGAGTATTACCTCGTCGGGCGAGACGCCGTCTTCTTGAAATAGGCGATCTCGAAGTCTGCTTCGCCGTTCAGATCGCTCCCACTCTTCAAGGTTTTCACCCAGAGTTTTGCCCGTTACAGTGAGCGCTTCCAGATGCAGCAACCCCATTTCACGAAGGTGCAACATCACCTCCGGCACGCCTCCGGCTAGAAAGAGTCTGACAGTAGGATGGTCTGCCGGCCCGTTGGGGAGAACGTCGACGAGTCGAGGGACTGAGGTGTTCACTGCATGCCACTCGTCTACTGTAGGACGTTGGAGTCTGGCGGCGTGCGCGATAGCGGGGATGTGCAAAAGCAGGTTCGTAGATCCGCCGCAGGCTGCATGAACCGTCATGGCATTTCTGATGGATTTGTCGGTCAAGATATCCGAACTTTTCATTCCGGTCGCATCCAAATTGGCTAGCGCCTGTGCGGAACGTCGCGCCATATCCAGCCAGATCGGCTGACCGGAGGGCGCTAGCGCAGAGTGCGGCAGGGACATTCCAAGCGCTTCGCCCACAACTTGAGCGGTCGCTGCAGTTCCAAAAAACTGACAGCCCCCGCCCGGAGTGGCGCACGCTCTGCAACCCATTTCCGCCGCTTCTTTAAGCGTGATTCGCCCGTGCGAAAATCGCGCCCCGATGGTCTGCACTTTTCCTGCGTCCTCGCCGTGCTCCGGGGGCAACGTCACGCCGCCGGGAACTAGTACGGAAGGAAGGTCACGCATTCCGGCGAGAGCCATCATCATCGCAGGCAAGCCCTTGTCGCAAGTTGCGACTCCCAACACCCCTCTTCGGTTCGGCAAGCTGCGAATAAGGCGACGAAAAACGATGGCGGCGTCGTTGCGGTAAGGAAGCGAATCCATCATACCAGTCGTGCCCTGCGTCCTGCCGTCGCAGGGATCAGAGCAGTAGCCCGCGAAGGGAATGCAACCCATCGCTTTGAACTCTTCCGCCGCCGCCTGCATGAGAAGTCCCACTTCCCAATGCCCGGTGTGATATCCGAGAGCGAGCGGGGTTCCGTCCGGGTTCCTGATCCCTCCTTGCGTGCTGAGAATCAAGAACTCTTTCCGGTTCAATTCTTTTGGGTTCCACCCCATCCCGGCGTTTTGGGAGAGCGCGAAGAGGTCGCCGCTCGGTCGATTGATAAGCATGTCCGGAGTGATCGGCAGTTCGCCTGCTGGCCCCCTTGCCTTCGTCTGCACTTCATAGAGATCATTCGTGTTTGCGTTGGAGAATTCAGTCTGTTTTTTCATGCCCTAAAATTCGGCAAGGACAGATAAAACTCCTTTTGGCATTCGTAAAAGCATAGAGCGTCGACGAATGTTAATTTTTTTATAAAATTGTTTATGGCAGTTTACGAGATCCATATGTTAGTCAAGTCTGTCGTAGAAGGCGTGATCAAACTCATGAGCAGTTCCAATTTATGGCTCGTGATTGGGTTTGTTCGCTTCCGGCAGAGTTCATAGGGTTGATTCCGAACAACTCACCGAACATTACGCTCATCTGCACTCTAAAACCTATTTTGAAGGCAATTAAACAACCTCTTTCACAGTTGTGAAAGAGGTTGTTTTCGCCTCTGCGAAGTTGCCCTAAAAACAAGATTAGCGCACTTCAGCAGAAAATCACTGTCCCTGAAAGTTCATGGGAATGTTCTGGGCGGGTTGAAGTTTGTTTTCGATTTTAGCGTCATGCGCCAATTGCGCCTGGAAGCCTGCCATTTTTTGAGAGTTTTTGCGGATAATCGCGGTCAGTCGATCATCATCCGTCAGTTCTTTTCCCGTTTTAGTCACTTGGATAAGATGATATCCGAATTGAGAGCGAACAGGCTTGCTAACTTCATTGGATTTGAGTGAGAACGCCGCCTTTTCAAACTCTGCGACCATCGTTTTATCGTCCATGAAGACCCCGAGATCGCCGCCTTGATCTTTCGAGCCGTCTTCGCTGAACTGCTTCGCCGCATCCTCGAACTTCAACTTACCGGATCGAATGTCGGTTTCAATCTGCGTGATTTTGGCAAGAGCGTCCGCATCCGCTTTCTTATCCTCCGGCTTTGATTCCGCCGTGATCGCATTAGCCTTTATGAGAATGTGGCGAGCTTGAACGAAGTCGTTCGGCGTGATCGGGTGAGCCAACTGTTTTTCAGTCTCTTTTTGAATCAAGTTCAGCAACATCACCCTATCTCGGAAGTTCGCTTTGATTTTTGCGCGAGTCATGTTGTTTTTCTTAAGAAATCCGTCGTCGGTCATCTTTTCCGTGAAGCCGGATTGCGGGTCTTTGCGGGTCTGGCGCAACACGTAGTTGATAAACTCGTTCAATTGCGTATCGGAAGGCGTCGCTCCAGCTTTGACTCCTGCCATTTGCACCGCTTCGGCGCTCAGGTAGGCTCCCAGCTGTTGACCAAGCGAGGATGGATTGTTCCTCAAAAGAGTCAGAAGTTCTTTTTTCGTGACGGTGAATTCCGATTTCGCCTTCGGACCAAAGAGTGTCGCAAGCGCCTTCGGTCCCAATGCCGATGAGACTGCCGCTGAAAAAGCTGGCGGGTTGTCTCGCTGTACTTTTGTTATGAACTGCCCGAACGTGAAGATTGGCTTGCCATTGATGCTGCCGACGACTTCCGACTCCAGTCCACTCGAGGCAGATGTTTTTTTTGTCTGCGCCAATGCGGGACTGATTGCCAGAGCGCTCGCCAGCAAGGCGCCGATCAAAGGAGTAAATGAGTGATTCTGCATCCGAATAATATCCTTTCAGGGATAAAAAGTTTTGTAGGTTACCAATATTGCAACAAACGACAAATTGTTCCGCCGTTTGCTATGTCGCATCGAATATGCCAAACTATTATGACACACACGCCAACTTAAACTGTCGAACGAGTTGCGATTGATTCAACCCTACGTTCACACAGACAAAGACGGTTGCAATTGCAACCGTCTTTGTCCAGTTCGCTCTAATTTTCAGTTCAGTTCTTCTTGACCGCAGGCTGTCGGAAAGCGCGTTCGACCATGTCGTTCGCATCCGTAGAGACATCTCCGTCTCGCCACAACCAACGCATCATATCCGGCATGATCGCTCCGCCGAATTTCTGACCGTGATTGTTCATTCCCCACGAATAGTTGACGTCGTAACCTTTTTTCGTGAGCGCCTTCATCAAGCGTACATTCTGGTGAAACCAGTCCCACTTTTCATCGTAGACGCCGCCTCGAAACCCGCGATTGTCGTTGCGCCCGTCGCAAAGAAAAACTCTGATCGGCTTCTTTTTGCTTGCGAGCACTCGCTCAGGATAGACGTAACCGCCGTGTATGTTCACAAAACTGCCGACGTTGCTCAAGACTTTTCGGAATTCGTTTGGCCGCTCCCATGCCACCATAAATGCCGCGATCGCCCCCGAACTTGAGCCGCCAATTCCCCGTTGTTCCGGGTCTTTGGAGATATTGTAGTCCTTATTGAGAGCCGGCATCAGCTCTTCCGTAATGACCCTTGCGTACTTGTCGTCGGGAGTGTTGTATTCAATCCCGCGATTAGTAAATCCGTCTCCCCACCCCGCTTTCGGCGAGGGTTCGGTCTGCTCGGGCGTGCGTCCGGGATTAATGAAAACCCCGATCATCACTGGAATTTCGCGCCGATAGATCAGGTTGTCCATGACGTTCTGCGCTCGCATATCCGCGTTCTCGTCTTTGAACGCCTGACCGTCTTGAAAGACCATCAGAGCGGCAGGAATTGAAGAGTCGTACTGCGCGGGAACGTACACCCAATAGGTGTGCTGAGTGCCCGGATAGACCTTGCTCGGCAGAGTGAAGGGGCCACGAATTTCGCCTTTCGGGACGCCCTCTTGCGGTAAGGAATCTGGTCCCAACCTGTATTGCGAGTCCGGGTTCGGCCCGGGCGGCATCGGTTGGCGTTGTCTGACTCGCGGAGGCTGAACCGCTTGCGGGGCAGGCGATTGAGCCGAAACCGCTGTCGTAGCTACTGAAAATAAAGAGAGGCACATGGCGATCATTGCCGATTGTCTCATTCGATACACTCCTCGTTGATATTTTTTTAAGGGCGAATATTTGTCCACAATTCAGCGGGTGCGAAAAGGACGATGTGCACGACGTTCACAGTCGCTATGACGAATTCGGAGGTTGGCAGACCTAAATCCAGCGCCTGTGCCGCTATTAGAACGTCGCCATCGAGTTCCCTGTAGATCACGCCAACGAGAGTGACCCGGCTGAGATACTCGCTTACCTACACATACTTCTCCTGGGTAAACTGCCCACGTTTCATGTTTGCTCTCCTCATGTTTTACGAAGGAGTCTAACATATCCGGCGGACTAAATTTTCGGGGGCGTATCAGTGTAGATTCTCAACAGTGCAATATATTTTAACCTCACTAAAAACCAAGTGAATAAATCTAGTGAATATCTACACTTGGGAGAGTTGCACGAGCTTGCCGGTGCTGTCGCCGATCGTGTCCGGATGAACCCCCGCTCTATCCAACAGGGTCATGTACAGGTTCGCGACGGGCGTCTCTTTCTCATAGACGATGTGCCGCCCCGGCTTCACGGTGCCCCCGCCCCGTCCTGCGACGATCAGCGGAAGGTTCTCGTGCGTGTGGCGGTTGCCGTCGCTGATGCCGCTTCCGTAGACCGCCAAAGAGTTGTCCAGCAGAGTTCCGTCGCCGTCCTGCGTCGCCTTGAGTTTGCCGAGGAAGCGGGCGAAGAGATCGACATGGAAGGTATTGATCTGCGTGACTTTCTCAATAAATTCAGGATTATTGCGATGATGAGTCAGCGGATGATGGCTGTCAGCGATGTTGATCTCCGGGTAGGTTCTCATGCTGCCTTCGCGCCCGATCATCATCGTGGAGACGCGAGTCAAGTCGGCTCGGAAAGCCGCCACCTGCAGATCGAACATCAGGGAAATGTACTCGCCGAAGTGAACCGGAATGCCTCCGGGCTTCTCGATTCCGGGCTTCTCGATTCGGGCGTTTTTCTCGGCGTTCTGAATTCGCAACTCGATTTCGCGCACGGATGTGAGATACTCGTCCATCTTGCGCCTATCGGCATGTCCAAGATTCCCGACGAGCGATTGAGTGTCCTCTCGAACCATATCCAAAATGCTTCTTCGATACTTCGCACGCCTTGCGCGCGTCGCCGGATCGAGATTGAAGTCATCCGAACCGAAAAGCCGCTCAAAAACGGCTCGGGGATTGGTTTCCGGCGGCATCGGGGTGGTCGCGCTACGCCATGAAATGCTGTTCGTATAAGCGCAACTGTAGCCTGAATCGCAGTTTCCCACAGTGCGGGAGTCTTCGCAACCGAGTTCGAGCGACGCAAATCGCGTCTCCGAAGCGAAGGCGCGCGCGGCGATCTGATCCGTTGAAATACCGCCGTGAATGTCCGAACCGCTCGTTTTCTTGCAGTGTACTCCCGTTAGAAACGAAGCTCCGGCGCGAGCGTGATCCCCTGCCCCGTCTCCCAATTCGTTGCCATTGTGATCAGCAAGACCTGAAAGAACCATCAGATCCTCACGATAAGCCTTCAAAGGGGACAGGATTCTTGTGAACTCGAAATCTTTGCCTACTCCCTGAGGAGTCCAGTCCTTCATGATGACGCCGTTCGGCACATAGGCGAACACGAGACGCACGGGAGGTTTGACAGCGCGCCCTGCCGAGGCGAGAGCCGGCGTCATCGCATCAAGCATCGGCAACGCGATCGCGGCGCCTACGCCGCGCAGGAAAGTTCTTCTGGAAAGTTGAGTGCGGGTAAGAAACGTCATTTGCTCTGATCTCCTTTTCGCATTTGAAACGGTCTGCTGGAGACGATCTCCATTACTAAATTTGAAAAACGGTAGCCGCTCGAAGCGGTTTTATTCGATATCTCTTTTACTGTCGCATTGTCATATCGCTCAAGTCCGCGCCCGAGGGAGTAGGTAAGCAACTTCGTCGTCAGGCAAGAAGCGAAAGCCTTTTGATCCGCCTTCAAAATCGTTCTCAGTCCATCGGGTCCAGTAAAAGCGCGTCCGTCCGGAAGCGAACCCGAAGCGTCGATAGGCAGTTTGCCGTCGTCTTTCCGCCAAGCCCCGACGCCATTAAAGTTCTCTAACCCGAAACCGAGCGGATCCATTCTCGCATGGCAAGAAGCGCACGTTGGGTTCTTCCGGTGCTCCTCCAGTTGTCGCCTCAACGATACGGACGTGCCGACGGATGTCACGTCCAAATTCGGTATTCCCGGCGGCGGCGGAGGCGGAGCGGAGTTCAGAATGTTTTCCAATATCCACTTTCCTCGCAAAACCGGCGACGTTCGAGTCGCATAGGAGGTAACTGTCAGGACGCTCGCCTGCGTCAGCACGCCCCCTCGCGGAGTTCCGGACAAATCAACTTTGCGAAAAGCGGGTCCCTCTATGTTCGGCATTCCGTAGAAACTCGCCAATCTACCGTTCAAATAGGTGTACTTCCCAAAAAGTAAGTCAAGGACGCTTTTATCCTCACGGACTATGCTGTCAAAAAACATTTCGGTCTCTTGTCGCATCGACATGCGAAGATAATCGTCGAAATCCGGGAAGCGTTCCCTATCCGGTTTCACCGATTCCAGCGACCGGAATTGTAGCCATTGTCCGGCGAAGTTCTCCGCCAACTGATGCGACTTCGGGTCTTTGAGCATCCGCTTCACTTGCGCCGTCAAGACAGCCGGATTACGAAGCATCGCCTTGTCCGCACAGCTTCGCAACTCCTCGTCCGGCATACTGCTCCAGAGAAAATACGACAGACGAGAAGCGAACTCATGCTGATTTATAAGGTGCGACTCATTTGTTTTTGCGAGTGAAGGATCTCGCTCTATTCTAAATAGAAAATGCGGGGAAACCAACATGCCTTGCACTGCGAGACTGATCCCCTCTTCGTAGCTATCCCCCTGTTTTTGCGCGAGCGACACAAGACTTGAGAAGCGGGACACCTCCTGGGCAGTCGCCGGTCGTCGAAATGCCCTCCCCAACAACGAACTGACGATCTTGCGAGTGCAATCGGGGTTGTGATTCCCATGAAGATGTCCGCAAGTAAATATTTTTCGCAGACTGACCTCAGAAGCGCCTTTCGACTGCAAGTAGGGACCGCCGATTTCTAGCGCACTCACGCGAACGTCGTTCGTCGGGACTTTCTCTTTTTTGCGATCCTCTTGTCTTTTCTTAAAGGCGGCAATACGTTCCGGCGGAAATCCCGGCGGGGGCTTGAACTCTTGCGGCTTAATCACTATTTTGGATGGGTTGAGTCCTCCGTATTGCGGCGGCAAACCTTCATACATTCTCAAAATGACTGCCGCGACCCAGTGATCCCCTGCCGACATGCGTAATCGGCATTCAACTGTGCGACTGGAGAAGTCCTGCCGATCCGGATTGAAGGCGGCGGAACCTGTGGGGTCGAAATCGAAAGTTTTGACCTGCTTGCCGTCTATCAATAAGCCAAGATGAAGCGCTTCAGAGCCGAGCGGGCGCACTCCATTCAGTCCCAATCGAAAGAGATATTCCCCGTCAACAGGAAATCTGTGCGTCGCATGAAGAGAGTTCGGAAGAAGCAAACCTGTCGCGTCGTATTTTGCAGGCGCAATATTCAGGTCGCCTAATTTTCTGCCGGAGACTTCGTGGCGGGTAATCGTAGGTTGGAGCGCATCCGCACCGAAAAGGGCGGTTCGTGCGATCTTTTCCGAGGTCGCGACATACTTTTCCATCTGCGAGGAAGACAGCGAGAGCACATCGCCGATATTGTCGAATCCATAACCCGAATCATCCTGAGGAAAATCGTCCGCCGGATGAAAATCGACTCCGAACAAATCGCGCACGGTGTTGTTGTACTCTGAACGATTCAACCTGTGCGCTGTCACTGCGCCGGGGTTCGGGGCGGCGGAGCGATCCAATCGATCAAAAGCGTTCTCGATACGTTGAATAGTCGACTTATTTTCAGCGTCGAGCGGTCTCGGCGATCCCTTGGGAGGCATCTCGCCTGTCTTTAGTTTGCGAAGCACGCTCTCCCAGGATTCGCGCGAACGAGTCACCGAATCAGCTCCTCTCAGAGATTGCAAATCAAGCCCGCCGGCCTTCGCCTCGGAGTTGTGGCATGCGGAGCAATTTTTGGCGAAGAAGGGACGAACCTCCTGCTCCAACACTGGAACGCTCTTTTTAATACCTGCCTGGGGGTCAGGGGTCGGTGACAGGGTGAAGCAGAGCAGAAAAAGCAGGCTAAATGGCGATGCGAATAGTAACCAGGAACGCATAAATGCTCCTTCAAAAATAGGCGGAAGACGAAATTTATTTTAGACATGCAG
>JAYVOT010000854.1:0-3945 GCA_043757795.1 Chthonomonadaceae bacterium
TCGTCAAAACCCTCTTCATGGATTCGCGCTGAGAGTTCCGCCCCAAAACCGACGTTCTTCCACTCTTCGTGCACGACGACTGCATGGTGCGTCTTCGCAACGGAGGCTAAAACAGTTTCCATGTCGAGCGGAACGAGAGTTCGCAGATCGACCACTTCGCACTCAATGCCCTCCGCAGCTAACTTGGCGGCAGCTCCGAGGCAGTAGCTCAGCCCGCGAGAGTAAGAGATCAAGGAGATGTGCTTGCCTTCTCGCAGGATCGCCGCTTTGCCGAAGGGAACCATAAATTCGGGGTCTTCAGGAACTTCGCCCTGCGCTCCGTAGAGGCCGGCATGCTCCATGAAAATGACAGGGTTGTTCTCTCGAATCGCCGTTTTCAGAAGCCCTTTCGCGTCCGCCGCCGTGAACGGCAAAGCTACTTTGAAGCCGGGAGTGTGCGCATACCAGGACTCAAGACTCATGGAGTGTTGCGCCGAGAGTTGCGTGCCGACTCCGGCAGGACCTCGAAAAACGACCGGACACTGAATTCGTCCGCCGGACATGTACGTGATTTTCGCGGCGTGATTCACAAGCTGATCCATCGCTTCAAGCGCGAACGACCAGGTCATGAACTCCGCCACGGGGCGCAGGCCCACCATGGCCGCTCCGGTCGCCAGTCCTGCGATTCCTATCTCGCTGATAGGAGTGTCTATCACGCGCCCGGGACCGAATTTCTCCAGCATCCCGCGCGTTACCTGATAAGTCCCCTGATACTGCCCGACCTCTTCGCCGCAGATGAAAACGTTTGGATCACGTTCCATCTCTTCGGTCATCGCAAGACGGATCGCCTGCTGATAGGTCATCATAGCCATTAAAAAATGCCCCCGTTTTGTATAAAAAATAGCTCGCGAAGCGTTGCTGCCTCGCCTTCAATCATGCGCGAGTTGCGCTCTGCGCCGCCCCTTATGCCGGGGAAAATCGCCCGAGTAATTCATAGGTAAGCACAATAAGCGCCGCACCTTATGCCGTTGCGCTCTCGCCCCTTCTTCCGCCCGCAACGAGGTGGAAGAGGTTTGGGAGGAGAGGGTTCCAGGAGGCGCTAAGAGTAGACGTTCTCGTAGAGGCTGTCGAGAGGCGGCTCGGGGCTGTTCTCGGCGAAACGGATCGCGTCTTTCACTTCGTCCATCACCTCTTGCTCAAATTTAGCGCAGTCGTCGCTCGTCAAAACTCCGCGCGCTTCCAAAACGCTTTGGAGTCGCACGAGAGGGTCTCGGCGTCTTGCCTCATCGATCATTTCCGGAGTGCGGTAGGTTTTCCAGGCTTGCGATGAGTCGTCGCCAAAGCCGTGTCCCACGAATCGCTCGCAACTTAGCTCAAGAAAATACGCTTCGCCTGTCTTGCGAATTCGGTCGATAGCTCTTTGAGCGGCTTCTCGCACAGCGAAAATATCCATTCCGTCCACATGTTCGCCTGCGATACCGTGCGCTTTCGCCTTCTGCACGAAGTCAGGTTGCCCTGTGGAGCGCTGAATGGAAGTTCCCATAGCGTAGCCGTTGTTTTCAAGAATGTAAAGAACGGGGACTTTATAAAGCCCTACCATGTTGAAGGTTTCGTGAACGCCGCCCTGATTCATGGCGCCGTCGCCGAAGTAGCAGACGCAGATGTTCGAGGTTTTCTTGTATTTGAGGGCGAAACCGACTCCGAGGGAGACAGGAACAGGACCGCCGACAATTCCGTCTCCGCCAAGAAATCCGCGTTCCGGGTCGGTGAGGTGCATCGATCCGCCTTTTCCGCCGGCGCATCCGGTGGCGCGCCCCATGAGTTCCGCCATCACTTCCCGTGCGGGTGTTCCGACTGCAAGCGCGTGCGCATGATCCCGATAGGTGCAGAGGATATAATCGCCCGGCAATTTCAAAAGCGGAATAACGCCCGCGACAAGGGCTTCCATTCCGTCGTAACGGTGCAGGTATCCCCCGATTTTGTCTTCTTTGAATTTTCGATAGACGGTCTCTTCGAGTCGGCGAATGAGAAGCATAAGTCGGTAAATGCCTATCAGCTCGTTTTGCTGAACGGCATCCTCCGCAGGACGTTCGACGGTGGTGTTTGCCATCGGTAGATTTCCTCTCGTATGTGGCGTGCTGAGTTCGGGGAATAGCCCCGACTATTGCGGACGTCTTCCGTTTGGTCGAGTCAGCGGCAATCGCCTTATTCAGGTTGCAAAAAAGGGTCGCATTTTCGTAGGGAGAGACAGAATTTTAATTGGAAATGCAGGCTCCGCATACCATTTAGGATTATACCCGAATTTCATCTCAAGTGTTCACAAGATTTCAAGGGTTTCAAGTCTCATATGGCTAGTCCTATTGCATCTCCATTTCCAACTCTTTTTTCAACAGGCGTTTGACCGTCTTGCCAGTCCCTCCTTTCGGCAGTATCTCGCGAAAGATCACTTTTCTAGGAGTTTTATAAGATGCTATCCGTTCTCGGCAGTACGCTTTGAGTTCGCGTTCGGAAATTTCCGATCCCGGTCTCAAAACGATCACGGCAACCGCCTCCTCGCCTCGCAATGCGTCCGGCAAACCGATTACTGCGACGTCGGCGACTGCGGAATGTCCGAATAGAACCTCTTCGATTTCTCTGGGATAGACGTTCAATCCGGAGGTGATAATCATGTCTTTTTTGCGATCAAGTATGAAGACATAACCGTCAGAATCGATTTTGCCGATGTCTCCCGTGTGATACCAACCTCCTTTCATGCACTCCAGAGTAGCTTCAGGTTGATTGAGATAGCCCATCATCACGTTGTCGCCGCGCACGACTATCTCTCCGATCTCATCCGGGGGCAGGGCGTTGTCATCGTCGTCATGAATGGCGATTTGCACTCCGGGAAGCGGCAATCCGACGCTTCCCGCTTTACGAATTCCCTCCATCGGGTTGACGCTTGTAACGGGGCTGCACTCGGTAGGCCCGTCTCCCTCAAGTACGGGAACTTTGAAGCGATCTTCGAGGATAAGCAGTGTAGAGACAGGAAGCGGGGCGCCGCCGGACACGAACATTCTGACTGAAGCGAAGGTTTCATGGGTGGCGGAAGTTGACAGAAATGCGTTGAAGATTGCTGGAACAGAGGGAAGAATCGTCACTTGGCGGGTCCGAATCGCCTCCAAAGCTTTTGACGGCGCAAAATTCTCCATCAAGACCGACGCGCACCCTCCGAAAAGACAGGTGTTCATGCAGACGGTTGCGGCGAAAGCGTGAAATAAGGGCAAAACGGTCAGGAAAACGTCCTCCGGCTTAAAATCAAGCGCTTCCGTCACCTGTTCCACGTTGCGAATCAGATTTTTATGCGAGAGCATCGCGCCTTTAGGAAATCCGGTCGTGCCGGAAGTGTAGATGATGACCGCGCAGTCTTCCGCGGAAGCGAACGACTCAGCGGGAGTCAGCGGGGTTGAAGCGAGCGATTCGCCTCCGAGCGTTAACAAATCGGGGAGAGAAGAGAGCGTGAAATTCTCTGTTGCGCGAGGGCTATCCGAATTGATTTGATCGAGTAAAACGACGTGTTTGATTGCGGGAAGATTCCGGATAGCGGAGATCGCTCCCGGCAAAAGCGCTGTCGCGGTTACGACAAGACTCACCTCGGAGTCTCGCCAGATATATTCCAACTCAGCCGGTTTCAACATCGGATTCACAGGCACGACGACGACCCCGATTCGCGCCGCTGCAAAATAGCTCACGACGAAAGGAATGCAGTTCGGCAAGAGCAAGGAGATTCGTTCTCCGGATTTTAAACCGAGAACGAGCAACCCTGCCGCAAGGCGCTCCACTGCAACCTCCAACTCTTCATAAGTCATGATCTCGTCTTGGAAAATGAGGGCTTCGGCGGAGCGGAACTCTTTCGCGCCCTTCGCAATAATCCCGGAAAGCAACATTTTCGCACCTCTTCTTTGTAGAAAACAGAGTCGTATTTGCCGA
>JAYVOT010000855.1:0-14889 GCA_043757795.1 Chthonomonadaceae bacterium
CTGCAAGACGGTGGTTTGGGAACTTCGACCACGACGCTGACGTATGATGATGAAAACCGGGTCACGGGCATCACCTACCCGAGTTCGGCGACCAACAGCTTCGTCTACAACGGGCTGGGACTGAGGGTCAGCAAGAACGACTCTGCAGGAGCGTTCGCCTACGTTTGCGATGGAACAGGGGTCGCAAGCGCGGTATTGAAGGACGGCGCCGCGACCTACACGCCGGGCTTGAGCGAGAGAAGAGGGACAACCTCCAAATTCACTCACAAGGACGCGCTTGGCAGCACCCGGGGGATCACGAACAGCTCGCAGACAACCACCGACGCGATGTTGTTCGATGCTTTCGGTATGACGGTTTCGCGCACTGGCACGACGCCGACGCCCTTCGGGTTTGTCGGCGGGGCGCAGTACCAGACGGATGCTGACAGCGGACTAATGTTGCTGGGGCATCGGTACTATGACGCGAGTATCGGGAGGTTTATCTCCGAAGACCCGATTCAGGCAGGCGACAACTGGTATGCCTACTGCGAGAATAACCCTGTGGTAGCAATCGACCCAAATGGTCTAGACCATAACGACGGGAGTGTGCATAACGGTTCTCCAGGAACACAGTTCGGACTTGGTGATGTTGATGGAGACCGATACAAGATTGTGCCATACATTCCCAAACAGTTTCCATTGCCTCCAAATGCAGCAATCCCACCTAGTGTGGCGAAGCCTACAAATCCAAAGGATCCTTGGTATCCAGTTTGGCCCACGAAAGATCCGTGGGGCAATCCTGCATACATCTTCCCTTCAGCTCCCGGGACAACTGTCGGCGGTGGTGGCGTTGATATAGATGCGGGCTGGGATCCAACTCTCGGGAAGTGGATAAAGACTCCTGGTTGGCTACCTGGAGGAAATTCTGGAAATTGGGACCCGAAAGGAGGTTTTCATCCAGGTTGGGGAAATGGGGGAGATGATTTCTGGAATTTGCCAAAGATGAAAGGCACATCTCCGGTGCCAATACCTGGGAAAATAGTCTTACCTCCCCCTACTCCAAAACCCATTCGCCCCAAAGCAGGTGGCCCTAAGAAAAAAATGAACTAGTCACTTAACATGACCTACTCCCATACTTCAAAATTATGGGGTAGGTCATCAATTCGATCTAATATTCTTTCATGAGGGATATACATTGCAAAACAGATGGAGAAAAGTAGCTAACAATTTTGTACTATTAATGGTGCTTTCAATTTTCACTTTAACCTTGGCTATGGGAATAATTAAAATAGAAAAATTCATTTCCGAATTTTATAATAATGAAAATGACATTGTGCAAAAAGTTAAAAATGGGTACGAATATCAATATCGTCGAAAAGTAATTTCTACTAAACTTGAAGAAAATCCCATTTCTCCGAAAACTTTCTATCAATATAGTAGGATTATACAGAAAGAAGGTGACTTCAAAAAAGCTGTAATGTTGATGAGAAAGGCCCTTGCCTCCGAGCCAATGAATCCTCTTTACCGATACGAATATGCTGTTGATCTTTGTGGGAGCGGAGACTATTGTGAGGCTTCAATTCAGGCTGCATTGGCTAGAAAGTTGAAGCGAAAAAGACATCAACCTGATTATCAAGAGTATGCAGGATCGTATGAAGAGCTTGTTGAATATTGTGCGAAGAGTAAAAAATAAAATCGCAAATCTTTTCAACGTGACAAAGCCAATCGGCTGACGGGGCAGGTCAACGCCAACGGCAGTACGGTCACGAACGCCTACGATTCGGCGAACCGCACGACCGACATCCTGCACAAGACCAGCGCAAACGCGACGCTCGCGCACTACGCTTATGCTTACGACGGCGTCAACAACGTCACGACTCGAACCGACACCGACGGCACTGTCACGACCTTCGGGTAAGAGGCGACCGACCAACTCACGAGCGAATCGAGGGCAAGCGGCTACTCGATCTCCTATACCTACGACCACAACCAGAACCGGAAGACCAAAGTCCTCAACGGCGTGACGGACACTTACAGCTACGACAGCCACGATCACCTGACGAGCACTAGTTCCAAAAGCTACACGTATGACGCGAACGGGAACTGCAAGACGGTGGTCTCGGGAACTTCGACTACGACGCTGACGTATGACGATGAAAATCGCGTGACGGGCATCACTTACCCGATTTGCGAATTTGTCTTCCAAACCCGACATTTCCCTTTTCCTGAGGACTACGCGAATGCATTTAGAGTTCACCCCGGATGGCGTTCTATTCGCCTATCGTCGGGGCATTTTCCCTATGTCCAACTCTGAAATCGACGTGATTGAGTGGTATCGCCCTGATCCTCGCGCCATTCTTCCTCTGGACGGTTTTCACGCTTCGCGTTCACTAGCGAAAACTATCCGGCAGGGTCGCTTCGAAGTTCGTTTCAACAGCGATTTTGAGGGTGTCATGCGAGGTTGCGCCGTGAGGGAAGAGGGAACCTGGATCACCGAGGATTTTATCGAGTTGTACACGGCGCTTCACCGGAAGGGAAAGGCGCACAGCGTCGAAGTTCTCCTGGAAGGCAGGCTTGTCGGGGGAACCTACGGCGTAGCCATCGGGGGAGCTTTCATGGCGGAAAGCATGTTTCATTTTGAAACGGACGCCTCTAAAGTCGCAATTTCCGCTCTGGTTCAGCGTCTCAATGAAAGAGAGTTCAAGCTGCTTGACGTGCAGTATCAAACCACGCACCTTCTGTCTCTCGGCGTCATCGAGATTCCGCATAAAGACTATTATGAGCGTTTGAAACGAGCGGTTCGTCTTCCTTGCAAATTTGAATAAGGGCGTTGGGAATGGTTGCGCTTGAACCAATCACACCGCATACAGCGACGGCGAGATTTCCAGCTTCACGCCCTTCGCCATCGCCTCGTTCGCTTTGATGATCGCGACCGCCACTTTCAGCGCGGCTTGCGGGTCGCAGGCGTTTGCCCTGCCCTCTAGAATCGTGGTTGCCTCAAACAAGATGGATCGTGCTATAATAACTTCAAAATGCTTCATTCAAAGGGTAAAGAATATGTTGCAAGCACAGATTTATGAGGGAACGCCAGAACAGTTAGTCAAACACCTGAGTCGGCTCCCTAATACTAGTAAGTACAAGATGACGGTCACTTCGGAAGAACCAAATGCCGCCTCGCCAAATGAGCAGGCGTTAACCATGCTTCGCGACATCGCAAGCATGAAAGAGAGTATGAAAGAGACTAACGGCATGGAAACGGATCGGTTGTTGCGAATGGCTAGAACAGGAGCAATCTATGGCGCCGATCCCACCGGATAGTCCCGGCTCACTTGTCCTAGATGCCAGCGTTGTCATCGCGATTTCCACAAAAGAAACTGGTAGAGATGCCTTAGCAACCGCCGTGATCACAAATTATGTCAACTCAGGCTATCGTCTATACGCGCCAGGCGTCATTATTGCGGAAACTCTTTTCGTCGTATGCGGAAAGAAAACCAGTGGAGAGCTTTCTGACACGGATTATGCAACAGCAGTTGCCACTTTCGAACGGGTTATGGCGAGTGTTCTACCCCCTCCGAACGGGGATGTCTCCCTTATAAGACGAGCAGAGCAGATTGGAAACGGCTACGGATGCAGCCGGTCTGCGGACGGCATTTATATCGCTCTCGCGGAGGAATTAACTGCGAATGGTCCAACGGAACTGTTGACCTTCGATCAGGGGTGTCCCAATCATGCGGCGGCCAATGCGCCGACGGTCACTGTAAAAGTTCTCGTTTAAGTGCGACTACACCCCTCCCAACCAATCTGATGGTCGTTACTAAAAGAATATTCAGATCACATACAGCGACGGCGAGATTTCCAACTTCGTCCCCTTCGCCATCGCCTCGTTCGCTTTGATGATCGCGACCGCCACCTTCAGCGCCGTTTCCGAGTCGTTGAGTTGCAACTCATCATGTCAATCAATCAATCAATCGTTTTAATGTGCGAATTGAGAATTGGCTTTCTGCTTGAAAATGCGCCTTTGGCAGGTCGATACTTCCTGAATAGGGTATAACTTGTGAAATGCTGTGAAAGGATCGACCAAAATGACTCTCGCACTAGATAAAAAACTTGAGAAAGCCCTCAAACTTTACGCCAAAGCGCACAGCATGTCACCGGAAGACCTCGTTCTCAATGTCTTACGCGAAAAATTTGTATCGCAATCGGTTTCTCAGGAACCAAGAGACGATTGGGAACGGAATCTCCTTCTGATCGGCACAGATTGCGGCGTATCCCTTCCCGATTCTGTATTCAGCAGCGAAGGGTTGTATGAATAATGTCTTGTCTCATAGATACGAGCATTCTTGGAAGACTCGCTAATAGGTCTGATTTGTCGCACGGAACGGCTGCAAATGCGATTCTTAATCTGCATCTAAAAGCGGAGAGAATGTTCATTTCCCCTCAAAACTTGATCGAATTTCGCAATGTCGCCACCCGCCCCATTTCTGCAAATGGATTGGGGTTGTCAGCTTCTGAAGCACACAACGTTTCGACCGCTTTTGAAAATCAGTTTTCGCTATTAGAAGATAATCCCTCTATTTTCACAGCATGGAAAAAATTGGTTTTCGATGCAGAAGTTATTGGCAAGCAGGTGCATGACGCGCGATTAGTAGCGATATGTCAAGTTTACTAAATAAACAGTATATTGACCTTCAACATCAGCCATTTCGTTCGACTTGCGAGCTTCATTCCACGTCTTGTCATCATCGATCCAGTATCAATAATGTAGCTCATGTTTTCTCGATTACAAACATTCACTTTATTGACTGCTCTCACGGTAAGTTTACGTCCCATTCATCCCATGGTGGTCTAGGTTTGTATCCTGACGTAATACATAGTTGCAGATCATCTTGCAACTGCTCTGAAAAAATCTCACCAAAATTCCACGGTCGTCCGGTTCCCTGAGAGCCACCACCCACGCCTATTTGTTGAAACTCCACTGCAAAAGGGCGGAAGATCGGGTCTTCCCAGGCCATTTTGTACATTAACGAAAAAAGCAACCTCCCAATTGGAGTGACGATTAATTCAGGTTTGCTTGTGTCCTCAATTGGCGCCATAAATGAAGTAAAGGCTAGCGGTATGGCGTGGGTAGGCGTGTGGTTATAAGCTTCGATCCCATATCCAATAGGAAACCGAGAAGTCTTGTGAGAACACCATGTGCCTAGATCAGCCACGCATAACACATCCAACATTTCTCGCGGGTGATGAACTTGTTTTTGGTCTTCCTCGATCAACCGATTATGAATATTTGAAAGAGGAGTCGAACCGGGATCTTTCCAATCGTGAGAGTGTGCAAGTAAACCGTAAATGAGAGAGCTATTCAACTCCTCATAGGGGTGCCGGTTCTTCTAGGCATCAGCTCTCGAATTTTAATTGCAGTCCTCACTGTTTGTAAAATATGCTCCGGTTTCAAGGTGATTTTGCATTCGAAAGCTGCTGCAACTCCTCCCGCAAGATAATATTTGCTTTTCTTCAAGTAGGTTGGATAGCCTGGTCGAAGAACAAGAAAAATCAACTTGAGAACTCTGACTGCCGTCATGCCCTAAGATTCGTCCTTTAGTTACAACGTCATAACTTTTAGGTAGCCAACTGCGCAATATCTCCGCCCAGTTTTCCTCTCCCTGATCGCCTGCAGTACCGGGATCTTGTTTAACATAATTACTAATCCGATTGTATTCTTTTGATAAATCATCTGACACATCCTTGAAAAATCCAAATAAATCATGTTGCTCATTAATTTCGTCCACATTTTCTCCAGAACTCGACCATATTCAGATAATCATGATAATATCCTACGATTGCTCCGACAGCAAGTACATATGTCCAAACTCGTAAATAAGCTGAAATCACTACTGAGCCATGAGCGAGGGTTTCCATCCCATCATCCAAAAAGTCTTCAAGGTTCAGAAAATCAGATCGCATACAGCGACGGCGAGATTTCCAACTTCGTCCCCTTCGCCATCGCCTCGTTCGCTTTGATGATCGCGACCGCCACCTTCAGCGCCGTTTCCGGGTCGCAGGCATTGGGCTTGCCCTCGCGGATCGTGGCGGCCCAGTTGTAAAACTCCAGGTCATAGGCGTCTTTGCCGTCGCCGGTCGTTGCGAGAACCTGCTCGCCGATTTTGGCGCCGGTGTTCAGTTTTTTTGTCGCAGAGGCGTTCAGGATGATGCCCGTTTTGCCCCCCGGTCCAGTTGTTTTTTCCGCGTACTTCGCCCAGTCCAGAGTCTCCGCTTTCGGCTCCTGATAGACGTACCCCAAGTCTTTGTTCTTGTCTCCAAGCGTGGTGATGAGCGTGCCGCCGTCCCCCATGAACTCCTCTTGAAAGCCGTCGAATTGATTGGTCGTCAGCGACTGATAGGTTACCTTCACCCCGTTTTGATACTCGTAGATACACTGAACGTTGTCCCAGACGTCGCGGCCGTCCTTCCAGTAGTCGAGTCCAGCGACGCCCATGACGGACTTCGGAACGGAGTCCAGAAACCAGTTCGTGATGTGAATCTGATGACTGCCAAGCTCCGCCATCAGCCCGTGCGAGGTGCGGTTGTAGAGTCTCCAGTTGATGAGCCGCTCTTCGTCGCCCCAGTATTTTTGCTCCGCGAGGATCCTGCCGCCTTTGGGAATCGTTCTTCGCCAGGAGCCGTTCCGGTTCCATTGCGCTCGGACGTGCGTGATTTTGCCGCAAACTTTGTTTTTATGAAGTTGCTCATAGGCGTGGTTGTAACCGATCGAGGAGCTGCGATGATGCCCGATCTGCAAGACTTTTCCGGTGCGCTTCGCCGTTCGAGCCATCGCTTTGCAGTCGTCGATAGTATAAGCCATGAGTTTTTCGCAGAAGACGTGTTTGCCGGCGTTCAGTGCGTCGATAGTCAGTTTTGCGTGCATCGTGATAGGAACGGTAATCATCACGGCGTCGATGTCTTTGCGATCCAACAGACGTCGGTAGTCAGTGTAGACGTTGTCGTCCGTCAATTTCGCGATCTGCCTGGCGGCGTTCAAGTTCGGCTCGTAGATGTCGCAGGCGGCGACGCACGTGACTCCGGGAACTTGAATCGCCTTTTTGAGATCGAACTGCCCTTGAGAACCCGGTCCGATGATCCCGATTCTGAGCGGCGCAGTCGCGTCCGTCGCTTTCCGAGTCTCGGCGGAATCTTGCGCTAAGGCAGGAATCGCCAGCCCCATGGCTGCCGCGGCCATCGCCGACTCTTGCAGAAATTCGCGCCGTGAGAGCGCATTGATTTTATACCGTTCCATGAGAAATCCTTTCAGAAGGTGCGAACGCCTCTCATAAGGCTGTCGTCCCATCGGTGCGCCTGCAAATAGGCGATAGCCGCTTTGAGCGCGTTCGGGGTGCCGAGGCGCAAAAGATATTCCACTCCAAACCCGCCTACGTAGCCGCAGGGGTCGTTCAGCGCTTCGATGACAGCGGTTTCCGCTTCGTTTGAACGATCTCCGATGCGAAGAAGCGCCGTGACTGCGTTGACGCGAACCTGATCTCGTCCGCACCAACCTCGATTGAGGGTCTTTTCCCACGCCTCGGACGTTCGTTTCAGCTGAGCGTAGATTTCCGGAAAGCTCGATTCCGTCGCGCCGCATATCTGCCCTAGCGCATCGAGAGTTGTGCGAACAACTGCGTGCGAGGAGTCATTCAGCGCCGATCTGAGCGCAGGAACCGCTGAGTGCGCGTCCCATCCGATCTCCCCAAGGGCGAAAATGGCGTTGATTCTTCTCCACTCGTCCTGATCGGATAGCGCTTTGATGCATTCCGGAACGGCGCGCTCTCCCGCCTCAACTGCTTTGTGCGCCCAGTCTTCCATGTCGCAGGCGCTCTCGTTCCACTGAAATTTCGGCGTCAATTCGGACAGCGAAGCGATCTCGTTCGCTTGATCAGTTTCCGGGAGGACGGTCTTTTTGCCGGACATCCAGTTCCATTGCGACTCCCAAAGGGCGGCGTTTTCCTCTCCCGCTACCTGATTTTCCGGCGCTTTCCAATCGTTCGTTGCGCTTTCCCACGACGGTTCAGCTGGTTCTTCGATGCGCGTAAAGACCCACTTCACCATATATCGCGTTTTGTCCGAGACGTTCAATGAGCCTCCGTGCCCTATGTCGAAGTGGATCAACACGCACGATCCCGCCTCTCCCGGCACGATATGCCCCCGCGATCGCGCCTTCTCCGTGAGAGAATGCGAGTACTGCGTATCGGGGATAAGTTGGGTCGGCCCCATCTCAGGCGGCGTGTCCTGCGGATAGTAAAGCAACATCGCATACCGGCATCGGTGATGACGAGGTCTGGCCAAAGGGCTGTGAGAGTCCTGATGCCAACCCACGAATAGGGCGGATCCCGCTCCGGCTTGTCCCGTCGCGTCGTTCATAACTCGCGGTTCGTTGTTGTGCGTGAAGCGGTGGGGATGCAACATATACCCCTTCCCCAACACGCTCTGCATCGCGCCGCAAACCTCCGGGCTGTCCAGGAGAGCCTGCAACTCCGGCACAGCCGGCAAAATGTTGTTGCCGGGGTTGCCCTCTTTGTGAATCACCCGGTCGAGTCTGTCATAGACTCGCTTGTGCAATTCAGGCGGAAGATTCGGCTTCATGACGAGATAGCCGTCGACTATAAATCGGCGCATCTGTTCGTCGTTTAATAGGATTGGTTTCGTCATCGTCGATTATCCTTGGATTAGAATTTTTAAAAGCGTTACGGACGGAGTGAAGTCCGAGTTTTTCCGGATTGACATGCCTATTTAGCCCTCATCCCCCCCAACCCCCTTCTCCCGCGCTGCAGGCAGAAGGGGGACAAGAGAAAAACCCTCATCCCTCCAACCCCCCTTCTCCCGCGCTGTGGGCAGAAGGGGCAAGATGCATCGTTGTGAGCTAGGCTCTCGCCACGTCCCTTTAGTTGCTCGCTTTAATCCCATCTTCAGAACTCGGATGAGACGGAGCCAGGGATGAAGTTCTTCCGAAAAGGGGCGGCGCGGTGCGTCGGGGGGCACGGTCGCGTAGGGCGCAACATACAAGCCCGCTCTACGACGAGGCGCTATTCGAAAAAGAGCGCTTCGATACCCGGGTTATCTCCGCAGTAGTTTTCAGTCCACTCACGGCCGTTTATCATGAAAGCCGTTGAAAGCGCGTCCGCCTCTGCCGCATCATTCGCCTCGACAGCGATCATGTGATCGCGTTTGACGGGAAAGCCCGTTCGCGGATCCAGGATATGCCCGAACGTCTCGCCTTTAATCATGGTAGTCTGTTCGCCGCAATCGGAAATCGAAAGCGAGCGATTTTTCAAGAGAGTCGTCTTTTGTTGTTCGCCGGAACGTGTCGGAAATCCTACTTTCCAGCCATTTGAATCATCAGGAGCGTCCATCGCGACGATTGAGCTGTATCCGCAATGCAACATCGCGCAGGACACTCCCAACTCTCGCAACCTGTCGGCGGCGCATTGAACGATATACCCCTTGCCAACCGCTCCGAGATTCAGTTCGATTTCAGGCGATAGAAGCCGAATGCTGCGATCTCGTTCGTTCAATTCGACATTGCGCCAACCGATTCCATTTGTAATCGCTTCGATTTTTTTCCTATGGGGCATTTCAGGGAGCTTACCCTGGGAAAATCCTCTGCGATAAAAACCCCACTCCCGAATCAGTTTTCCGGAAGTAGGGTCGAACGCGCCTTCCGTTTTCACACTCCACTCTCGAAGTCGGAGGAGAAGAGAAAAAAGATTCGCCGCCGTCTGAACCGGTTGTCGGCAGGCGGCGGCGTTTATAAGGGTAATTTCGCTATCCGAAAGATAGGGGCTAAGTTGAGATTCCAGCAGTTCAACGAGGTCAAGCGTCCGATCGAGAAGACAGTTCAGGTTGTCCTCATCTTCACTGAAAGCGATGATTTCGAAGACGCTTCCCATTGCAGGGCGTGAAAGACGAAGCAACGGCATTCAGTCAGCCTCTCTTCCGAAATGACGTCTCATAGGGACAATTCGAAAGCGACTAAAATTTGTCCGTTTCAACCTGAAGTCTGATCTGCCGCAAGACGTTCGCCGCACGCTCGCAACTCGCTTGTCCGCCTGTGAAGGCGATTGCGCGCCCACGGGAGTGCGCTTCAAACATAATAGTTTCGCAGATTTCAAGTTGATAACCGGTCGCTTTTTGCAACTGCAGCGTGACCTCTTCGTAGTCGTGATGATCGTCATTATAAAGGATCACTACATAGGGACCCTCATCGTCGAGAATCGGTTCCTCGTCATACTGCGGCAGAGTTCGCACATCGATCCCAGGTTCTGCGACGTCTAATTCAGCAGGCATATTTCCGCTCCTCCGAGTGAGTCATTCTGAAAGTTCAATCCATTTTTACATTGTACAAACGTGTATGAAATTATGGCATATCCTATCGAAAACAGATAATCAATCCTACGAGTATTTTCCAGTTTGAGCCGTGCCGCTCAAAATTCGCTATTTTTTGTCATAAATCATAACTCATGTTACGCACTCCGTAGGACAGCATGTCCGGGTGTTGAAATGAAAACACTCTGCGCCAAAAATGGGCGTCCTGCGGACACGAAATTCCGGGGTCTCAATAACCAATCTATTTGCGTCAAGTTTGAAGGTCCAGCATAGATGTGTCCAAAAAACGCTTCCGCCAATAGCGCATTTGTAAAGCGGCTCTGCCCGATGTGACGATTTCCAAAGTTGCGGATTGGATTATCGCCCGAAGGGCTTCCCGCCGAAGGCGCTATAGCGCAGGGCTTGCCCGTCGTGACGATTCGCATCTCTCTTCCTCCCCCTTCTCCCCCTTCTCCCGCAGCGCGGGAGAAGGGGGTTGGGGGCTTCCCGCCGAAGGCGCTATACGAAAAAATCGGAGTTGCGCTCCAACGCATTTGCCAGGGCTGCCACGCATAGCGGAACGAAACGGATCAATGTCGCCTTGATGCGAAAATAAGCGCCCCCATAGCAACCGCCACAACAAGTCCTGCGATGAGGAGGTCTCGTCGCTCTTGAGGCGTGTATTGGAAAAGCCGCCAGTTTCGCCCGATGACGACTGCCGCTATTGGAACAAGCGCCGGAAGATCGACCTTGAAAATCTGCACGACAAGAAGGTAGAGACACAACGTGCCGCAGAGCCAAAAAAAAGTTTTTCTCGCCGGAATTCGGAAGCGAACGAAGCAAGCGAAAAATAGCGACGTGAAGAGGAAATCCGCGAACCCGACCGCAAGCGGCGGAGGCGAAATCACTCCCTTTGCAGTCCTGATTTTCGGCGTCAAAGGAACCGTCAACGACTTCATCGCCTGTTGCGCGACGACCGACTTGCCGCTGTTCGCCTGAGTCACAAGTCCGCCGCCGAAGACGACATAGAGATCGACGAGCGCCAGGACGATGGCGATAGGCAAAAGCATCTTGGTCTCGCGAATGAGACGGGACAGCGCCGCGCCGATGCCGACAGCAAGCCAGATGAGCAGAAGCCCCTGCAAACCGGGAAACAGTCTGAAGATATCCCGGTAAAAATAGAAAATTCTTCCAATCATCGGGACGAGAGTTGGCGGCAGATTTGAAGACAGCATGGGAATCAAGACGTTGGGAAGCGTGACGATCAGGGAGAGCGCAAGACTGCATGCGATCCAAACCGGATCTTTCAAGATTCGCGCAAACCAGACTGTGATGAACAAAACCATCGTCAAAGAGCAGAGCGAGAGAGTCGTGAGATAGAACGGATGAATGATCGGAATTCGCAGAGCAGCCTGCCAGAAAAGCAGATAAAACGTCACGCTCGCCGCCAAAACTCCCCATTCTTTCCGTGCTAATTGAGAGTTTGAGCTTATTTCGGGAGATCCGATACGCTCTTTGCGATCTAACGGTTCGTTCATGTTATCTTGAATCACCCTTTCAGGCGCGGTTTTTAGGTCATTTCGTTTTTTATTCGATTTTATCCGATATTTGGTCGGTTCAACTTTGACAAATCGGCTCTCCGTATTCTATAATAGATATGACATCGTGTCAAGCCTGCGTCCAACTTCCATCGGATTGCAGATCCTACAAGCTATTTCACACGACTTCGAAGAAGAAGTCGCTGTATTATCGGAACCCAACTCCTCCGCAGACGAATCCGCGCGCTCCTCAAAGTTTCACTGCATACCGATAGAATCCTCACCTTTGTCCATGCACGATAGCGATACGCTTCTCGCCGCTTTGCGCGACGTCGTTTCCGTTTGCGGATCGGTTCCGAAATCATTTTCCGGCTGTTTGCCGGGCGGTCCAAATACGCTCTGGAATCCGCCTCTCCCGGAAACTGGTTGGATCGGCGCATCCACCCACCCGGTGACGCGGATCCGCATTGACCTTGCCCTGAAAGGAATGGAAACAAAGTGAGTGACAAACCTTTAAGAATTCTAATTGCAGATGACGAGCCTATCATACGGCTCGACCTCAAAAAAATGCTTGAGGCTTGCGGATACGACGTAGTCGGAGAAGCTAGCGACGGAGTTAAAGCCGTTGAGTTGGCGCGTCAATTGAAGCCGGACGTTTGCCTTTTCGACATCAAAATGCCTGAACTCGACGGAATCGACGCTGCAAAAACAGTTACGGACGAAAAACTCTCGCCAGTATTGCTTCTTACCGCCTACAGCCAGATCGATCTCGTTTCAAGAGCGAAGGAAGCCGGAGTTTTTTCTTACCTTGTGAAGCCTTTCAAAGAGGCGGATCTAATGCCGCAAATTGAAATCACTGTCGCGAAGTGGGAAGCTTTTTTGCGTATTGAAGAGACCGCAACCGATCTTGAAGACAAACTTGAGACCAGGAAAGCAGTGGATCGAGCAAAGGGAATTTTGATGGACCAATACGGACTGAAAGAACAAGAAGCCTTTCGCCGCATTCAGGTTCAAAGCATGAACACTCGAAAATCAATGCGAGAGATCGCAGAAGCCATCATCATCGCGCACAACGTGTGATGAAGGCGCAGGGAAGTCCTCCAACGCGGTACCGCCTCTTTGGAGGACTTCCAATTATAGATCGTTGTTCATACGATAAAGTAGGTTGAATGTTTCTATTTTCTTGAAATTTTCAAAAAAACGGCATTTACCACCCCCCTTACTTGAAGAATATGATTTTTTTTGCCATTCTGCCTCCAATCGCTTGATTTTATCGTGAATATGTGTCATTACTAATCAACACGTCACATCTCTTCAACTTTCGCTCATTTCCGATCCTGTCATCGATTATACGGGCGAAAGGACGACTCTCAATTTCTAAGGCAGATGAATGCACTCTAGCTCTCGATTTTCGTTTGGACGCAAGATTATGCTCGCAACATGGAGCGGATGTCTTGTTTTTTCAGCAACGGCGGCATCCCGTATGGCTTCCGCACAGATTCAAACCCTCCACGAAGAGCGTGAAGTTCACCTCAAGAACATCAAGCAACTGACTTTTGGCGGACAGAACGCTGAAGCCTATTTCCGACCGGACGGCAAATCCCTCGTTTTTCAGAGCGAACGCGACGGCGCGCCCTGCGATCAACAGTACGTGATGAATTTGGAGAATGGGAAAGTCACAAGAGTTAGCAATGGAGACGGAAGAACCACTTGCGGTTGGTGGTTCAAAGACGGCAGTCGCGTCCTATTTTCCTCGACCCACGGCGCTTCTCCCAAAGCTCCCCCCAAGCCGGACTACTCCAAAGGCTATGTTTGGCCCGTCTACCCGACCTATGGGATATACACGGCAAAGCCGGACGGATCAGACCTCAAACTTCTCTACCCGAAGAAACTGAAAAAAGGCGAACCCATTGGATACAACGCCGAATCCGTCATCTCTTCAGATGGAAAAAAAGTAGTTTTCACGAGTGATCGGGGAGGAGATCTCGATATTTGGACGATGAACCTCGACGGGTCGCATGCGAAACAACTGACCCATACGCTTGGCTATGACGGAGGCCCCTGGTGGTCGCCCGACGGCAAACAAATCTGTTATCGAGCCTATCATCCGGAAACTCCCCAAGAGATCGCTGACTACAAAGCTCTTCTTGCGCAACACCTCATTCGCCCCACGACCCTGGACCTCTATGTCATGAATGCAGACGGTTCCAAACAACGCCAGGTCACCAACGAGAAGAAACAGAATATCGCCAGTTTTGCGCCAAGCTGGACTCCGGACGGAAAAGGACTCGTCTTCGGAACCAACCGAGAAGACCCCAAACGTCGCAAGTTTGAAGTCTATAAAATCAATCTTGACGGTTCAGGACTTGAACGCATCACTTTTGGCGACCAATTCGACGGCTTCCCGAACTTCAGCCCGGACGGGAAATATCTGGTCTGGGCGTCCAATCGGAATGGCAAAGTTCCGCACGAAACAAACCTGTTTATGGCGGAGTGGAATCCATAATGTTCGCTTGAGGGAGGAGCGTGAACGGCTCTTCTTACTTAACGATTATCGTCCGCTTTGCAAGCTATGCGTATGAGTGCGTTATAAAAAACATGGGTTTCCCTTATCACAGAGGAGAAGGCGAATTAGAGATGCTGCATGAGATCAAGGCGATGATGGTGGCGCAGTATGGCGAGCGTTGGCTCAACAGCGTCGAGAATCAGAACGGGATGGCGGAAGACCTCACAATTCTTGAGCATGACAAGATGAGGCTCAGTCGAAAGTTCGGGCTGGAAAGCAAAGAGATCACGCTGACGAAAGAACGGGATATCGTTGCGCGTTACGAGGTAATCAATCAAGTTCAAAGTCTCTACGAGATCGACGCTCTTTTCTATACCTGGTGGGGACATCGAGCTTCCGAGAACATCTGTTGCGTTGAGCGCGAGATAGCGGACGAAGAGGTTCACTATCACTTTTTGACCGGCACTCCCACGCACGGGCACAGCGGTTGCGTCATACTCTGTGGGCGCGAAGTGCGGA
>JAYVOT010000856.1:0-3943 GCA_043757795.1 Chthonomonadaceae bacterium
GTTGCGGGTTGGATTATGTCCCGAAGGGCGTCCCGCCGAAGGCGCTATAGCAAAAAAGCTCTGCCCGTCGTGACGATTGACAACGATGCAGTGAATAAAGACGACTTCGGCGTTTCTCACGTCCGGAGAATGCCCATTCATTTGCCGGGTGTTTTCAACACACTAATTTGTTGGTTGCGTAAGACGACTTAGTAAACAGCGCAATGAACTTTCTCTCGCAGTTCTTTTTGATAATCCGGTAGAGGGTAGAGGACGCTTCCGTTCTCTACCCTCTATGTCATGCCCCCGACAATTTTTCCTTGAGTTCGTTTACGAGTGTCACCAAATTAGCTGAGGCAGCCTTGACGTTAATCTGTTGACGCTCTCTCGAACCGCGCAAGCCGACTTCTACTACGCCCTCTACCAGGCCTTTTCCGACGATGACTTGAATCGGAACGCCGATCAGGTCCATGTCCTTGAACTTGACTCCCAGTCGTTCCTCTCTATCGTCCATCAACACATCCACTTTCTTAGCCTTGAGCGCGTCATACAGCTCTCTGGCTGCCTCCATCATCGCTTCGTCTTTCACGTTCGCTACCACGATCACGACCTCGAATGGGGCGATGCTAATGGGCCAGGCGATACCGTTTTCATCATGATGCGCCTCGATCGCAGCAGCCATCGTTCTGCTGACTCCCAGTCCGTAGCAACCCATGATGATCGGGTGTTTGCCTCCTCCGACATCTTGAAAGAGGGCGTTCATGTCTTTGCTGTATTTCGTTCCCAACTTGAAAATATGCCCTACTTCGATCCCGCGAGCGTCGGTCATTTTTCCAGCGTCGCAGCGCGGGCAACTGTCGCCGGAGACAGCAGTGCGGATGTCTCCCCACTTGCTGACAAGAAAATCTTTACCGGGAGTTACATTCAAGAGATGCGCGTCAGGAGCATTGGCTCCGACAACATAGTTCTTGTCGAGCGCCAGTTCGTTGTCTGCATAAATAGGAACCCCGGCTAAAAGACCTACAGGTCCGGCAAATCCTACCGGAGCGTTCGTAACAGTTGTCACGACGCCAGGATCAGCAAGCTCTACATCCTTCTCGCCGATAAACCGGGCGAATTTCGGCAAGTTCAGCTCTCTATCTCCGCGCACCAAAACTGCGACAGGCTTACCGCCTGCAACGCATATAATGGTTTTGATGAGCCGTTCCGCTCCCAGGTTCAAAAGGTCGCTTACTTCTTGTATGGTGTGCGCTCCGGGAGTCGAGACCGTTTCCGGAGTCAGGATGGATGTGTCGCTATGCTGCGCTTCAGATCGAGACGCAGTGTCTAAAGTGACGCCTTCACGAAGAGCGTTTTCGGTCACGAGCCAGTCAGGAAGCGCCTGGCTCTCCTGAGTTTTTCCTTCAGGCGACGCGGGCTTTCTTACCTCGGCTCTTTCAGCATTTGCTGCGTAATCGCATGACTCGCAACGAAGAACAGTGTCCTCGCCCTGCGCTGTCAGAAGCATGAATTCGTGGTTTTCGCTGCCCCCTATCGCACCTGGATCCGCCTCCACAGCAAGATACTCCAGCCCGCAACGATCAAAAATTCTACCATACGCGCGATAGTTCGCTTGATAGATTGTGTCGAGATCAGCCTCATTCGAGTCGAAAGAGTAGCCGTCGTACATCGTGAACTCGCGACTGCGAATCAGTCCCCCGCGAGGTCTCGGTTCGTCGCGCGCTTTCGTTTGAATCTGGTACAGGTAAAGGGGCATCTGTTTCCAGGAGCTGACGCTTGACCGGATGATGTCGGTGACGACCTCTTCATGCGTGAAACCAAGAAAAAAATCACGCTTGTTTTTGTCTTTAAGGGCGAATAGCACAGGAACGGCGGAGCGCCCGGTCTCGTCCAACAACTCTTTCGGCACAATCACCGGCATATGCAACTCTTGCCCGCCGAACGCATTCGCTTCCTCACGAACGATCTGTGAAATTTTCTCATGCACTCGCCATCCGAGGGGAAGGTAAGAATAAATCCCGGCGGCGTGACTTCTCACGAACCCGCCCCGCAGTAGGAGTTGATGGCTGATGAGTTCCGCTTCTTTGGGAACCTCTCTCAAGGTGGGGAAAAATAGTTGGGATGCTCTCATTGATAGTCCTTAGCGTAGTTTAAATTTCTCAGATAGAGTGGCAAGGGCCGAAGGTTCGCTTGAACGCTATAGCGAGATACGGATTCCGCCAATTGTGAAGCGATCAAAATACGCCTCGTAGAATCAGCACTCATGGTATTCAGTTGTCGGGGTGGCGTGAAATCCGGTATGACAGTTTCACTTGGATTGCGCTCCCTGTAGTAGGTTTTTCCTCAGATGCGCACTCCCTGCGCTCCGCGCCGATCACGTTTTGGAGAAAGGCTCCTATTGCCATGAAGCCAACTGTGCTTAAAAGCCTGTATTTCCGCATTAAGCGCCCAAAACTTCCTATATACAACTCTCTCCCGCAAAATTGGGGGCAGGCGCTATCACTTGGGAGCATAGTCGCGGAAGCTTCCAAAATTAGCGGCAACGGCTGTCGCTTGGAGCGCAATATGAGCTAGACTAGCAAACAGGCTCCTCCCGAATATGCATAACTTTATGACTATAATCATTCATTAGACTTACAAACTCAACACCATGATCGTTTGCGAGCTTGATTTCGAATCGCAGAGTTGAGAATCGACTTGTCAGGCACAGCTTCTTGAGTTGCCGTATTCAAAACGTGCTGGGCAAAAATAGTATAATTTTCATTTCACCATGCCACGACAGGCGATTTTCCAAACCTCTTCGACCCTCTCTCCTCGAAAAGCAGTGAGCGTGTCATGCATGTTGACGCAGGTGCATACGTGATTGGGAATAACGCGCACTTTCTCGCCGACACGAGGGGACATTGTACCAGAGGATTGCAAATAGCCATGCTCTTCGTTGAAGGCGACAAACGAGATTTCAGGATACTCCAAAAGTTCGCCGCATGTTCCATCCGCTTTCAAAATGTCTCCGGCAAGCGTTTTCGTTCCTGCATCAATCAGAACTCTCCCGTCGGACCTGACGCTGATGACGGTTGCGAGAACGCTCAGCGCACAGTCGGAACGAGAGGCGACTCCTGCGAAAACTTGAATTCGGTCGTTGAATGCATAGGTTCCGGGGCGCATCTCGGTCAGTCCCTCTTCCTGCGCATTATAGACGGCTCCGGGAGTGGAACCTACGCTGATAATCTCGCAAGGCAAACCCCCCTTCGCGAAAGCGGACGCGATCTCGCGCAAGTAAGCGGCGGCTCTTGCAGCGGCTTCCGATCTTCCCTCGGATTTATAGAGGTGTCCTTCGTGCGTAAAGATCCCTTCTAATGAAAGTCCGGGATGATCTTCTGAAAACTGAGCGAGTTCAAGAGCTTCTGAAACGGATCGTACCCCGGCGCGGCCCAACCCAGTGTCCGCTTCGATCAATACGGACACCTGCAACCCGATCGCTTTCGCTGCATTGCCGATCGGCTCAGCGCTCTCTCGGCTATCGATTCCGACTCGAGTTTTGCACCTTTGAATAAGTGACAGGAGTCGTTCGACTTTTGTTGCGCCTATGATTTGATTCGCAATAAATAGATCGTTGAAACCTGCATTCGCCATAGTTTCCGCTTCGCTCAGCTTCGCGACAGTCAAACCGGCAGCTCCGTTTTGAATCTGCATTCGTGCGATTTCAGGGGTTTTGTGAGTTTTTACGTGAGGGCGCAACGCTTTCCCGCCAGATTTGGCAAGCTGAGCCATGCGTCCCAAATTTCGTTCAAGAATGTCCAAATCGACAATTAGAGTCGGTGTGTCCAGGTCATGAATTTTCGTCATAAAGCGGCTCCTAACGTGTCTTAACTGATGTTACGCAGTCCTGACGACCAAAGGATTTTTTCGAGAGCGCTTTTGAATCCCATGACTAAAGTCACGGTCTAGGTGGCGCTTCGCGCCG
>JAYVOT010000857.1:0-3943 GCA_043757795.1 Chthonomonadaceae bacterium
CAACAAAATGGATGTCGTCTCGGACACCGAGGAGGCGGACAAATTGGAAGCGACTCTGAAAGAGCGCGGATGCACAGTCTATCGGATCTCCGCAGTCACGCGTAAGGGATTAAAACCTGTCATTTATGACTTGATGAACCGTCTTGAAGTTCTTCGCGCCGAATCTGAAGCGAGAGAACTGGAAGAGTTGAAGACAGTCCATATCGTCGCTCCGAAAGAGGAGGATGACAAACACTGGGACGTAAAAATGGTGGACGGCAACGTTTTCCAGGTGATTGGAAGAGGGATAGAGCGGATGGTCGCGATGTGCGATATGGAGAACGACTATTCCGTTAGAAGGTTGCAAAGGTCTCTCGACAAGATCGGCATCACCAGAAAGATCAGGGCGATGGGCGCAAAAGATGGCGATACCGTGAGAATTCGGGATGTAGAGTTTGATTTCGAAGATGAAGACAAGTGGAACGAAGAGGACGACGCAATCGAGAAGCGATCTCGATTTGCAAAGTAGCGTTTGTTGACATACGCGCCAATTGTGGGAAATGTGACGCTAAGCTTTCAATCTTTGCCTAAAGCGTTCCCGCGTTGCACGCCGGACCCAATTTCAGGTTGCAAAGATTTTGGAAATGGAAGTCTAGCGTGAATTGCTCCTGCACAACTCGCGCTAGATTTCTAATTCTTATGAACGCTAATTGCTTAAGTCAACTACTAATCTGATTGAGGCCGCACCAAAATAACCGGGTTACTGAAGCGCTTGTCTCAAGAATGAACGCCCTCCGAACACAAGTCCGATACGAGTATTGACTTTCGGAAATATGAAAATGCGCTTCCAGCCTTCTTACACAGAGAACGCTTTTATGCAAAAAACTGAATTTAGCAAGAGGCGACAACGCTGATGAGAATCGTCGTCAAAGTAGGCACGAGTACGCTGACAAACGCTCAGGGACGAATAGATCGATCGTTCATCGCTGATTTGACGGCTCAACTTGCCGCTCTCAAGCATCAAGGTAATGAGGTTATTCTGGTTACGTCCGGCGCGATTCGAGCTGGGCAGGATAGACTTCAAGCTAGAAATGTCCAACGCAACAGCGATAATTCAGCCCCTGCGACCCAACCAAAACTAGAAGAGACACTCCCTTTCAAACAGGCTGCAGCAGCCATCGGACAGGGCGCCCTCATGCATGCCTACACGGAAGCTTTCTCCTGGCGAGATACGGATTGCGCTCAAATCTTGTTGACTCGTGAAGACCTCAGCGACCGCAAACGGTTCCTCAACGCTCGCAACACTCTGCTCGCACTCATCTCTTTAGGAGTCGTACCCGTCATCAACGAAAACGACACGGTAGCAGTTGATGAGATCAAATTCGGAGACAACGACCTCCTCGCGGCTCTCGTGGCGACGCTTATCGAAGCGGATCTGCTCCTTATTCTTTCGGATGTGGAAGGGCTTTATGACAGACCTCCCGCCGAGAACGCTTCAGGAAGCGCGCCGCCCCAAATAATCCGAATAGTGGACAAAATTGATGGGACGCTAGAAAAGATCGCAGGAGGCTCCATCAGCGGAGTGGGAACGGGAGGAATGTCGACAAAATTACAGGCTGCGAAGATTGCAACCTCCGCAGGGATAAGAACTGTCATCGCAAGAGGGCGCAGAGAGCGAGTCGCGCTTGAAGTGGCGGCGGGAGAACTCGTCGGAACCTCCTTCTTGCCCTGTGCAGTTTCCAGTAAAATGAGCGCGAGAAAGCGTTGGCTCGCCCATAGCGCGCGACCGAAGGGGTGCGTTCTTGTGAACGAGAGGGCTGAAGTTCGCTTAAAAGAGAGCGGGGTCAGCCTTTTAGCGGCAGGCATCGTTGAAGTAAGAGGAAGTTTTAATTCCGGAGACTTGATTGAAATTTGCGATCCGCTAGGTCGCGCTTTTGCAAGAGGGCTTACGAACTATTCCGAAAGCGAAATTCGCAGAGTTCAAGGATTGAAGAGCGAAGAGTTTGAAGCGAAGCTAGGCTACGCAGGTTTTGAAGAGATCATCCATCGGGACAATCTCGTAGTCGGAGAGCGATAATACCAGGGCATGAAGAGCTTTCTTGCGCTCCGTAAGCTAAAACGCTTCGCAAATGAATTGGCTTGCCGGGGGTTGAAAACCCACGCACGCCAAAGGGCTTCCTACGGAAACGCAAGCGTTTGAGGCGCTTCCTGCATCCTGTGCAAACCGCATTCGGCGGAACGATGTTTATCCAGGCAATAAATTACCCCGTTACGAAACCACTTTAAGCAAGAAACTTTATTTCCCGGACATCTCGCTATTGGCTACGCCGGACGTTTGAGTTCCGCCGCGAATAAGTATTGTTGCGCCCAACCTGCATAGCCCCCAAATCGATTGCGCCATGCGTCTACGATCGCATCATAGACTTTTGGAGTGAGGGATTTTCCCCTGAGTTCCGGAGTGAAGAGGTTGCAAGCGATCTGCCAAACATGCGTGTCCACCGGCACAGCCTCGTCCTTGTCCAGACAGAACAGGCTGATGCAGTCCGCTAACTTCGCCCCGATTCCGTGCATCCTCGCTAACTCCGTTCTCGCTTCCGAATGCGAAACGCCTCTTTGCGAAATCAGCCAGCCTTCGGGGAGAGTCATGAGATGTTTTGCCAGATTGATCACGCGCGGCGCGCGATAACCCCATAGATCCGCCCTCAACTCTCTCTCATCCGCGTCGGCGAGCGCTTCTAGCGACGGGAAAATGAAGAGCGGCTTAAAAGCCTCTCCAACGTTTAGATAAGGGGAGTTAATCGTCTCGCCGTATCGCTCCGCCAATTTCCGAACGCTTCGTTCTATCTTAACGACTGTGTTGCACGTGGCGCACTGAAAACCAAAAAAACACTCTTCAGGCGGCTGACGCAAAATCCTCAAGCCGCGAAACGTTTTGACTGCAAACTCCATTGCTTGTTCGTTTCGAACCCAGTCACGATAGAGCGGCTCCAGATCGACATTCAAACGAAAATAGTCTTCAACTGCCGTCCACTGCCCTGCTTCCGGGAAAGTCTGCCAGAAAAGAGGAGAGTCCGGACTGTTCTCCGCTTGCCAGAGCGCCATCGCCGTTTTTTCAACAACCCCCAACCAGACTCTCTGCTCATTTTGAGACCATCGAAAACTCTGTCCGCTTTTCAAAGTCGCAGTCAAGTTGAACGGAGAATTCAAGTCTACTCGGTTCCAGTCGACATAATCAGGAGGATAAAGAGGTGATTTTTCAGCCACTACAAGATCACTTTCCTGCCGGTTTTCGCTGACAAATACGCTGCTTCAATGACTCGAACGCAGTCGATTGCGGCGCTTCCGGGTGCGATCAGAGATTCTTCTCCACGAATTGCGGCGATGAAATTGGCGTCCGGGTTGGTATGGGAGGGAAGTTCGGAGAGAGGCACAGGTTGAGGAGAATCAGACCAATCTTGATGCCAGAGGCGATCGTCGCCGCTAAACTTCCAGAACCCGGCTCGGTCCCCTACTACCGAAAAATGTCCGGTTCCAAAATATCGCATCGCTTCGGGTCGGAGGTCGCCTGCGACTGTCGCCGTTCCCAACCCGCCCCCGACAAATTTCAAGCTGACAGAAGCGCGAAGGTCTATGTCCGTTTGATCCATGATTGCGCTGACTTCCTCTACCTTCAACCCTGTGCCGATCAGCATGGCGCTCAAAACATGATTTCCGACATCCTGCAAATAGCCGCCGCCGCCCAGAATGGGATCCGCCCGAAACGGGGTCGGCAGAATCGGGAATTCTTCCGGGTTCTCTTGAAACTCCGAGTTGCCGAAAAACCCCAACATGTCCGGGTTGGCATAGTAGTTTGCGGAAAAGTGAGCCAATCTGCCGATGCAACCGTTTTTAATTTGTTTCGCGATGTATCGGTGCACGGAGTCGTAAGCGTGTCCGAAAAAAACAGCTAGCAAGGCGCCTTTTA
>JAYVOT010000858.1:0-3936 GCA_043757795.1 Chthonomonadaceae bacterium
CATTTTTGGGTTCCCTGCTACGACTTCCCGAACGACAAAGTCACCTCCGAGACGATCACGACGGTTCCGGAGAACTGGACTGTCATCGGCAATGGATACGAGGGCAAAGTCACCAACGACGCGGCGAAGAAGACGAAAACCTTCCGTTGGAAAATGACTCAGCCGCACTCCACCTATTTGCTCTCCCTTGTCGGGGGCGAAATGGACGTCGTTCGAGCGAAGTGGGGCGGAATACCCCTCATTTACGCCTCCCCGAAAGGAACTGGAGAGCTGCTCCACTCTACTTTCGATCACACGCCGGACATGCTCTCCTTCTTCTCCAAGACCTTCGGAGTGAAGTACGCCTGGCCCAAATACGCGCAGACCTGCGTGCCGGACTTCGGCGGGGGCATGGAGAACGTGAGCGCGACGACGCTCGGGGTGTTCCTTTCAGACTCCCGGTCAACGAAGAATTCAAGCTCCTCGCTGACCTCTCATGAACTCGGGCATCAGTGGTTCGGCGACCTCGTCACCTGCAACGATTGGGGCGACACCTGGCTCAATGAGGGCTTCGCCACTTTCGCCGAAACGATCTACATCGAGCATCAGAGCGGAAAAGACGCCTATGAGCAGGAGAGAGTCGGCAATCTGCGCGGCTATCTGAGCGAAGCGAGACGCTACAAACGACCGGAGTCGACGCAACTCTACGCAAACGGCGACGTGATGTTTGACGCGCACACCTATAACAGAGGCAGCCTCGTACTGCACATGCTCCGTCGGGAACTAGGAGACAAAGTCTTCTTCACAGGCATCAAAAACTATCTCAAGAAACACGCCTATCAAAACGTCATCACGGCGGATTTCAGCGAGGCGATGAGCAAGACCTCCGGTCGAGACCTGAGCGTCTGGTTCAAGCAGTGGGTTTTCTCCCCCGGACACCCGGTACTCGACTACAGTTGGAGCTACGACGATAACACGAAGAACGTTCTCTTAAAAGTCAAACAGACGCAGGACGTGAAGTCCGGCATCCCGATCTACAATTTGCCCATCAAAGTCGCCTTGCTGAGCGCGGGCGATGCGAAGCTGTTTCGAACCGTCAGCGTCGTCTCGGATAGAGCGGAGCAGGAGTTTCAAATTCCGGTGACGATCAAACCGGACAGCCTCGTTCTGGACCCGGAGCACGATCTTCTGGCGGAGTTGAAGGCGCCGAAATGGGCGGCAGCGGAACTGCCTGCTCTGTTGAAATTCGCCCCTAGCTATCAAGAAAGGTCGAAAGCGGCGCGGCAGTTGCTCGCAGGCGACAATGGGAAGAACGAAGCCACGCTTAAGTTGGTCGCCGAGGCGGTGGTCAAAGAGACGAGCGACCCGGCAGCGACTGGAATGCTGGAGGAGTTGTCCGGCGCGAAACAGGAATTCCTGCGCTCCTTATTCCGCAAAGAGGCGCAGTCGAAACAGGAAGGAAGGCGCGCAGTCGCCCTCACGGCTCTCGGAAACTTGCCTGCCACTGAACAGGACACCGCGCTTCTGCGCAAAATCGCGATGGACGACAAAGAGCCTTACAGCGCCGTCGGCGGCGCGATGAAGGGACTCGCGAAGGTCGATCTTGTCGGCAATCTGGACATTCTCAAACATCAAGTCGAAATGAAATCCTCGCGAGACCAACTCGCTTTTGCGGCGGTCGGCGCTCTTGCCGAGGCGAAGCTTGAAGCGGGCGTTCCCATTCTCGTGGCGGCGGCGAAACCGGGTCACGGCGGCTTCCTGCGATACACCGCGATCAATGGAATTGGAACCCTTGCGCCCGGCGACAAGTCTGTTTTGGAAACGCTTCTTGCCATCGTGAAAGACGAAGAAAGCCCGTTCCTCCTGAACGCCGCGATCAGCGCCTTGAAGACGCGCAAGGAGAAATCCGCCGTCGACGCCCTTCGTGAACTTGCGAAAAATACGAAAAATACGGAAGTGCGAGACTCGGCGAAAGAGGCGGCGGACGAACTGATGAAATAGGGAAAAAACGGGTGTCGAGTGTCGGGTGAGACAAGGTTGCGTGAGCATGAAGGCGGTGTCGCGTGAGAGTCGAAAACTTGGGAAATGAGCTTATCGTCCGACACCCGTTTTTCTCGACACCCGAATAAGGAGTTTCGAAAACCATGAACCAGATTTCAGTCCTTCTTGACACGGACATAGGAAGCGACATTGACGATGCGGTCGCGCTCGCATACCTACTGCGTCAGCCCCGTTGTCAGCTTCTCGGCGTCACGACTGTCTCCGGCAATGTCGCTAAAAGAGCCGCTTGCGTGGAGATTATCTGTCGCGAGGCGGGCAAGACCAACCTTCCCATCCATTGCGGAGCCGCTAATCCGATTTTATGGGGCCCGGGGCAACCGGACGTGCCGCAGTATGAGGCGATCAAAAACAGACTTCATAAGAATGATTGGAAACAGAACAACGCAGTGCGTTTCCTGCGCGACACCATTCATCGCCTGCCCGGCGAGATCACGCTTCTGAGCATCGGTCCGCTCACGAATATCGCTCTATTGTTTGCGATTGATCCTGAAATTCCTTCGCTCCTAAAAGGTTTCGTGTCGATGTCCGGCGTTTTCTATGCAACCCCGCCCTACTCGGAGTGGAACTGCAAAGTGGACTCGCTTGCGACCCGAATCGTGTATGAAGCGAAAGTGCAAAATCATCTCAGTATCGGTTTGGATACGACGCTGAAGTGCAAGCTCTCTAAAGAGAAGGTCCGAGAGCGGTTCAAGGCTCCCCCGCTCAATATCGCTCTTGAGATGGCGGAGGTGTGGTTCAGGGGCGATTCAGACAGCATTATCTTCCATGACCCGCTTGCAGCCGCCCTGATCTTCAACCCTTCGCTCTGCGAGATTGAGCGAGGAACGATCGTTTCGGAGGTCAGCGAGAGCCACGATATTGGGGGCATTACGCATTTCACGCCTTCGGAAGAAGGCACACACCTGGTTGCAAAGACAGTGGATGTCGACGGTTTCTTCAACGAGTTTTTCAGCGTGTTCCCTGCGGGTTAGTCGGCAGCGATCCAACTGAGCCGGACAGCGAAGCGCCCGAAAGGGGATGGAGGAAGCTCTTTTTGCGCGCTCGCTTCTTTAGTATGCTAATCCAGTACGCCATCTGTTTTTTCGTTCGATTTGAGAGCAGGACTTTTGGCGAATAAAACCGAATATTGATCGTAATAGCATTGAGAATCGCGTCCCAGAATTTCCGTGTCGAATGAAATCGGAGCAAAATGAGTTCTTTTCGTCTCTCAATTTGGCAACCTTTATGCCCTGTTCGTTCTCTCATATACTCTTCGGAAAATGATGACGAAAATGGGATAATTCTGAACGAGCACAACCTTCTCGAGGAAATATACGCCTGGAATCCGGATATGGACATATTTTCAGGAGTTGCTGAAGAAGATATGCGCAAAAAATTGCATGACAGATTCTTTGCCGGCTTTTCACGGAATCTCTCTCCTCAAGAAAGAGGTTTCGATAGTTTAAAAAATGTCCTGGCGTTTTTAAAAGAAATGCTCGCAAATCCCGACTCTCTACGCTGGACAAACTCCGAGCAGAGCGTCGCGGTCGATGATTCAAAAAGCCTTCGATGTATTCCGTTAATTGCTCTCCATCTCCATCTTATGTGGCTGAACGAAGTCTACGGCGATAAGCCGGGATTATCCATCACTACCGAATAAACAGACGATTCAAAGGATTTTGATGACAAAATACACCCTGTTGAACCCGGAGTCGGCGTTGCTAAAGACAGCAGAGATATTAGGCTCAAAACAGGAATTGACTCTTGAAGTGAGGGAAGACAAGTGTTTTGTCGACGAGAAATGGCTCTGTGTTGGAAAAGTGATGCTGGACTTTGCCGGGTTTGGCGCCGGTGTCGATGAAGCAACGTCGCTACAACTCGCGATGCAATACGGAGCATTCACCTGGCAAGTTCCAG
>JAYVOT010000859.1:0-3935 GCA_043757795.1 Chthonomonadaceae bacterium
GGGCTGGTTGAAACGACATGGAGGATCTGCGCCCTCTGTCGAAGCGGCGGTCAAAATGGTCTGCGGGATTCTGGCGGGCTTGGAGCATCTGCACGGGTTGTCCCCTCCCATTCAACATCGCGACCTGAAGCCTGCGAATATCCTGTTAAGGGGCGAAACTCCAATGCTTACGGATTTCGGGGTCAGCAGAATGTTCAATTCGACGGTGCACACTCGCGCTTCAGGCACTCCCTCTTACATGCCCCCGGAGGCTTTCGATGGAAAGGGAGGTCATCTGCAAGCCGATATCTGGGCTGTCGGTGTCATCCTCTATCGCCTGCTGAGCGGAAGATTGCCTTATCCGCAACCGGATATGGCGGCGTTGTATGGCGCGATGATGCAAAGGGAACCGGACGCTTTGCCGAATTCAGTGCCTGAGGGCGTCAGATCGGTTGTCATCAAAGCCATGCAGAAAAACCTCTCGAAGCGATACAAGACAGCGACGGAAATGCGCCTCGACCTGGAAAACGCCCAGTCGCCTAAAGCGCCTGCTCCATCGCAGCCTTCTCCCGTTCGCACTCGCTCTGCTGTCGATCGCGTGTTTGACGATGTTTTTGCTTCATCGCAGCCTTCTCCCGTTCCCGCACCCGTTGCGCAAAATGTGAATCCTCAACAGACTGTTGCGACCCAATCGCCGGTTCCTCGCGCAAGCGAGAACAAATCCAATCCCTTTGGAGCGCTTTTGGGTTGCATGGGACTTGCCGCAGTCCTCTTTTTCGGGAATATGGTTTACTCCAATATCAAGATCGGCGCTCCAACTGGAAAAACTATAACGAACCCAATAGACAGCGCGGAGATGAGCCTCATCCCTGCCGGAACCTTCACGATGGGGTCTGAAGAGACTAAAAGCGACAACCCCAAGCATCAGGTGACGCTGACCAAGAGTTACTACATGTACCAAAAAGACGTGACGGTGGCTCAGTTTCGCAAATATGACAACGCCAATGGAAACAAATTCGATTGGAACGGCAGTAAGCCTGAATGGGGTTGGATAGACGATCATCCGATGATGGGAGTAGAATGGGACGATGCGCAAGCCTACTGAAAATGGGCGGGAGTGCGCCTGCCTACGGAAGCGGAGTGGGAACACGCAGCGAGAGGACCGAATAACACGAAATTTCCCTGGGGAGATGAGTTCGACGGATGGAAATGCGCCAATTCAGTGGGTTTTAATATCTTTGGAGGCATGAAACCTGTAGGGTCTTACGCCCCAAATGCCTATGGTCTCTACGATATGTCCGGAAATGTCTACAATTTCTGTTCGGATTGGTATGAAACGTTGCATACTGGTATTGCAACTGATCCGAAAGGAGCGAAGATCGGAAATACAGACCCCCCCATTAAAACTGATCCGAAAGGAAATACGTACGTTCTGCGGGGCGCTGACTGGGACGACGACAATCCTGAGAGCTTCCGTTCTTCCTCCCGGATCAACTACGACCCACTCAGAGCGCCGATAGTTTTCAATATGGTCGGAGGGTGGCACCACTATAGCGTCCACCTCGGTTTCCGTTGCGTCTCAGGACCCTAGGGCGCTCTCCCGAGAGACCGGGTGTTGAAAACACCCGTCAGATAAATGGGCGTCCTCCGGACGCTAGATTCGGGGTTAGTCTCGCAAAGAGATCGATGTTGCGTGTTGATAGCAGTGAAGAGCTTCTCGCGTCCGCAGGACGCCCATTCATGTGCCGGGTACTTTCAGTACCCGGCACATGCTAGACGAGGGGTCAATCAAGTAGAATGATTAATATTTTTTATTAGACTCCTGGTGCATTGCGATATTGAGCTTCTCGCGTCCGGAGGACGCCCATTCATGTGCCGGGTACTTTCAGTACCCGGTTTCTCTAAAACCCCGCATTTGGCAGGTATTTATGAGCAAAACCACCCTTTACATCCACATTGTTTGGGCCACGAAACACCGCCAACCTCTGCTGGCTCCTGTCAAAGAAGAATCTGTCTTTCGCTGCGCAACCACACTTATCACTCGTTTGGGTTACGAAACTGTCGCGATCAATGGGATGCCGGATCACGTTCATCTTCTCGTCCAATGCGGCGGAAAAAATAGATCTTCCAACGCTGATGAAGCAAGTGAAGGGCGTCACTTCCGCTATGTTGAACGATATGTCCTTGCACACTGAAACTTTCCGATGGCAAGAAGGCTATTTCGCTGCAACAGTGACTCCCTCCCATGTCCCAAAAATTGTCGCCTACATTCAGAACCAAAAAGAGCATCACCAAAACGGAAACATTCACCCTTTTTGGGAGCAAACAGGCGAGGAAGTTGGGGATGAAACCGGGGGACATTGAAAGCCCCCTATTATGCCGGTTACTGAAAGTACCCGGCATATGAATGGGCGTCCTCCGGACGCTAGATTCGGGGCTAGTCTAATAGAATGATTGATATTCCGTCTTGATAGCGGTGATGAGCTTCTCGCGTCCGGAGTACTTCCGTTCTTCCTACCGGCTTTACAACGACCCGGCCTACTGGGTCAACCACTTCATCTTCGGCTTCCGTTGCGTCTCAAGACCCTAGCGCCCTTTTGTTTTTAAGGACAGCGGATTGAAATCCTCTGCTAGGGGCGTGCCGCCGTGCCGTGCTTCGCACTCGAATGCAATTACTGACATTAGTTTTCAACACGCATATGGTCAGGACTCGCGCAGTTTCATATTGACAGGTTGCAAGAAAGATTGAGGCCAGAACGGAGTGCGAAGCACGGCACAGCCGAAGGCTCCTAGCGGAGAAATTCATTTCGCCGATGAAACGGCACAGCCGAAGGCTCCTAGCGGAGAAATTCATTTCGCCGAGTCTATTCGAAGCGGTTTTACCCTTCGAGTGAACATCGCCTTCAGACTTAGCGGAGGGAATCCTTCCCCCGCAGAGGACGTCGCCTCCGAGAACGGGCACATGCCCGGCATGAAACGAAAAAAGCGCCCACTCAGTTGAGAGGGCGCTTTTTTATAGCTTTGGCAGGTTACGCGGGCAAAAGCGCGGCTCTGAGTTTTGCGAGAGCGTCCGGTTTTTCCGTTCGAGCCAGTGATTTGGACTGCCCTATGATCTGTTTGCGGAGCATCGTGCGTCCCCGATGGATTCGCGACCTTACCGTGCCGACGGAAGACTTCATGATTCCGGCGATCTCTTCGTAACTCTTGCCGTCCACATCGCAGAGAAGCACCGCCACCCTAAATGCTTCCGGCAGGTTGGAAAGGGCTTTTTGCAGGCGCTCATCCATCACTTGATCCATCAGCGTGCGTTCCGGGTTAGCCTGATCGTCCGGAATCTGAAGAAGCACGTTTTCGTCGTGTTCGTCATCGCCGAGCGGCTGATCCAATGAGATCGGTTTGATTTTCGGGCGTTTTCTCATCAAGTCGATAAACAAGTTGGACAGGATTCTGAAAAACCAACTCTCAAACGGCAACTTTCGGTTGTAGGTTGCGAATGAGCGGTAAGCGCGCAAATAGGCTTCCTGAGTCAGATCTTCGGCATCGTCGCGATTGCCAGTCATTCTGTAAGCCATGTTGTACGCTTGTCGCTGAGTGCGTTCAATGAGTTTTTCAAACTCAGTATGATCTTTTGCGGAAGCGGCCTCGCCGTCAAAAGTAGGGTATCCGGGTTTCATAAAAGCTATCTCCCTCTTTTTTTCACCCTATGCGTCTCTCTAAATCGCTTCTAAGGATCAGAGTTTGTTTGCATTCATCGTGCGTGTTTCGAAAACGAAAGCGCGCTTAGTTTTGATTGGAAAAACCGGCTACTATAGTATCGGCTTTCTTTTGATTTTTCTATTTCAAGTCAGACAAAATATAAACCATTTTGTAACCGTTTGAGTTCCATTACGATTCACCTCACCCCCTGCCCCCTCTCCCGGACGTTCGTTCCTCACTGGGAGAGGGGGAGATTCCGG
>JAYVOT010000860.1:0-3933 GCA_043757795.1 Chthonomonadaceae bacterium
CGGGCGTCACTCCGCCGACGACTTTCGTTCCGTACTCAATCATCTGCGCCGTGTGGAATCCGCCGTCGCGACCTGTAATTCCCTGCACTAGAACTTTCGTATTTCCGTCAATCAGTATGCTCATCGTTTCCTCTTCATTTTAATTTTTTCCCATTCGGCTCGCAGGATACCCATGTGAACCTGATCGACATACTTTCCATCGTCCCACCGCGCCGACCCCAATTCCGGGGAGGATATCCCTCTTCCCCAAAAGTTGGGCGGCGCTATTCCCCCAAAGTTGCGAATCGGGCGCAACAAGACTCTCATCGCCGCTAAATTCTACGCTCACTCCGTCAGAAGCAGTTCGCCTTCCGCGTCGCAGAAACCTTCGGCTTCCGCATAGATCAGTCCGCCGGTCTGCTGTGCGAGAGTGCGCATCAGGAGTTCCAGCGCGTCCCAGGCGGCGTGGTCTTCGTCTTGAATAAGCGTAGGGAGAATCTGCAACGCGTAGATCGCTTTCGTGTTCTCAAAATGGTTCAGGACGATTCGCTTCCCAACCTCATCCTCGTGCCTCGAAACTTTTTTCTTAAATGAGCTAAGGAGAACCTGACACTCCTCTTCCTCAAAATCGAGGCGTTCCAGTAAGAGAACCTCGTGAATTTCCGGCTTTTGCCAGCGCAAGAAAGCGGCTTCCCATTCGGCGGAAGCAAGTTCTTTCGAGTTCGCTTCACCGGAGATTCCAAGTGAAAAACTCACAGGATAACCTTCTAAAACGAGCGCGTCGAATAGAATATTCAGCGGCGGATTCGCTGAATCGACAGCGAAAATCAGCAGGGGATGCGCTGCCATTAGAACTCCCTTCTTAAGACTGTCGCCCGAAATCGAATGCAAGCTCTCTTCACGGATGCCTGCTCAGATCAATCGGGCGGCTTTTCTCAGAAACTTTCAGTCGAGGATTCTGTCGTGCAATCTCCAGCAGTCCGGCGGTGATTTCGAGAAAGCGGGTGTGAGCCGTGTTTCGGATGCGGACGAGTCTCACGGAGTCTCTGTCATGCGCTCCGCAACAGGCGATCGCGGTGCGAACGCAGTCTTCGCCCGTCGGCTGAATGACCGGGAGACGAGCGCGAAGGATACCGCCCTCGCCGCTTGTGCGCATATTGATGAGGCTCTTGGAAAAATCCGCTTTGTCGATCAGCTTCTTCGTCGTCAGGTCTGCAAGTCCCACTGCAGTGATATTGCCATGCGATTCGTCCGTCACATCCAGAACTGCGATGAGGCGAATATCCGGTCCGCCCCAAGTGTGCTCAGGGATTGAGGGCATCGTTCCGCGCCCGATGACGTGCGTGTCCATCCCGGCTCCGCTGATATTTTTGCCAAGTTCATCTACAATGAGAACGTCTAACTCTGCAAAAGGCAGCCGGGGGGACATCTCTCGCGCTCTGCGAAGCAGCATCTTCTCACCCTCGCAAGCAATTTGATCGTTTTGCAGGGCATGAATCTCGGAGGTTCGCCCAAGTTCGTTTTCAAGTAAAGCGATCCCGCCTAATATCGGCAGCTTGTCCGCAAGAAATCGGGAAACTCTTGGAATGAGGTCTCGAAGTCCTCGCGCCCCGTAGAAGTGGATTCCCTCCGCGCCCTTTCGTTTTCCCAATCCTATGGCGCACATCTTGGCGATGCCGCTCTCAAGGTCATTGGTAAAATCGGTGTGAGGCTTAATTCGATTGATGAGCAGGACTGCGTCCGCAGCGAAAGCGATCTTGTCGAACCAGACAGCGTGTCCCGAAAATTCGCCGGCAGTTTCGCCTTCTAGCGTCCCAATCCGTTCAACCTCCATCGTCGCACGAATCTCCGCTCCGGTATTCTCAGGCGTGATGCCGTAGCTATGGAGAACCTCGATCTGTCCTTCCTCTGTCGCGCCGCCGTGACTTCCCATTGCCGGAACGATGAAAGGGTTCATACCGGCGTTCCGAAGTTCATCAATTACGGTTCGAACCACGAGAACTTGATTGTCCAACCCTCTACTGCCCACTCCGACTGCGACGCTCGCGCCATTTGCAAGCGAATTTCCGCTGAGAAGCGCCTGGACTGAGACGCGAGTTTGCGCCTCAACTTCACCTAATGAGAGCGTGGGGGTGTCGAAAAGCTGTTCCACTGTCCAAACTTCCGGAAGCGGGACTTCCGGAAAGGTGAACCCGTATTCGTCGATTTCAATTTGCATTTCGGTTTAAAAGGTCGAAAGAAGTCAGCGACCTAGCCTCTCTCTTCCAGAGTTTTGAATGGTTTGTCGTGCGTTCCAATGTATTCGGCGCGTGGGCGAATGATTTTTTTCTGTCGGTTCTGCTCCAGGATGTGGGCGCACCAACCGGAGATTCGACTGAGGGCGAACATCGGAGTGAAGAGCGGCGCTTCAAGTCCCATCTCATAATAGCAGGACGCGGAGAAGCAGTCTACGTTCGCGTAGATTCCCTGTTTTCCGGCGGCGAGTCGCTCTGGCGTGTTGCTGAGTTCGTCGACGATCTCCTCAATTTTCGAAGTCATTCTCCACCATTTCGTCTCGTGACTCAGTTCGCCAAGTTGTCGGCTCATCTCTCTCAAGTGAGTCGCTCTAGGATCAGGGGCGCGATAGACAGGGTGTCCGAAACCGGGGATTGGAATGCGATTTTCGCCGGATATTTTCGGTCGTACCCATGCATCCGCCTTGTCGATGTCTCCGATCTCAAGCAACATGTGCATCGTCTCTTCCGCCGCTCCGCCGTGTTTGGGACCGGAGAGAGTTCCTATGCCGGAGACGATTCCTGAGTACAGGTCGGCTCCTGTCGCGACTGTGACGCGGCAAGAGAAAGTGGAAGCGTTGAGTTCATGATCCGCGTGCAAAATGAAATCGATGTCCAGAGTTCGAGCATAAAGCGCGTTCGGTTCTTTGCCTGTGAGCATATAGAGGAAGTTGGCTGCGAGGCTAAGGTCCGTTCGAGGTTCAATGGGAGGGAGTCCTTTTCTTCGTCTCTCGTTTGCAGCGACGATAGTCGGGATTTTCGCTTGAATACGGAGCGCTTTTCTGCGGTTCGCCGTTTCGGAGTTGTCTCCGGAGTCTGGGTCGAACAGGCCGAGAGCGGAAACTCCGGTTCTGAGGGCGTCCATCGAGTTCGCTTCTCCAGGCAAGTCGCTCAAAATTCTGGAGACGCCTGCCGGAAGAGCGCGTTCTGAACTAAGTTCTTTTTGAAAAGCGTTCAGTTGCGCTTTGTTGGGAAGCTCGCCGTTCCACAACAAATAGACCACTTCCTCGAATGTGGCGTGGTCTGCTAACTCATGAATGTTGTACCCTCGATAATAGAGGTTGCCCTCTGGCTGAACATCGCAAATTTCGGACTCGCCGACGACGACGCCCCGCAACCCACCGGCTTGCGCTGTCATAGCATCACACCTCTGTCTTAAAATAGATTTTTTTCGATTGGAAACGTTGAATTTCCTTAGAGCAGTTCGACTATTCTAGCACGTTTCACGCATCTGATGCAAGATAAAGAGTCGCCTGCGGGGCGAACGCTTCTTAATTTCCAATCCGATTTGACTGATCGGGGAAAACAACTACGGAAATCGTAGAATAGCGCCGCAAATTTTGCAAAATACTCGGTAAATATTCGTTGAGTTTCTTTCCGGTTGAAGGCCTCGACACCACGGATTATGGTCGTTTCGAATCGTAAGCAGGTGCAAACTTTATATTGCATAGATTATCAAACGTGTTTCGAAATTGCGATTTTAGTCCCTTTCTATCCAAACCGATGAATAATTAAGTTACGCAAACAATAGAGCGCCTATGACTAGAGTCCCGTGACTAAAGGGGCTGTGAAAGTATTCCTAAAAAATAGTCGAAATTCCCAAAGGAATTTTCGCGACTTCCGTCGAATCTAATGGTATCGCTTTTTACGGAGTTTACCATGAGTTTTCGGATGCACGCCG
>JAYVOT010000861.1:0-3928 GCA_043757795.1 Chthonomonadaceae bacterium
GCACGTGCTTTTAATTGTAAATATCAAGCTTTTGCATATTTTAAATTCTCATAGAGTTTGATAAAACTTGCTATTTTTTGGTTGTCTCCAGGAGCGCCGGGATGCAGAAATGGAAAATAACCGACCTGATTTCGCCAATGCAGGGATGGCGCCTGACTGAAAAAGGAAAGAAGAAAATTTGCGATTTAAGAATCGCAAGTAAGTTGTCAGAATTAAAATTGGCGGAAAAGGTCGGGTTGTCCATGAACACTTTTCGGACTATCATGGGGAAGCACGGTTCAGAAAAAACCGTGTCGAAAGACTCGATTCGGTTGCTGTTCGAAAAGTTGAAGGAACTGAGGTTGGGAGGCAATATCGAGGTAGCGCTAAATCAGCGCATACTCGAAGACGATGACGCGGAATGGACGCATTCGAAAACGCCGACCACTGCCTTCAAGTCCAACCTTTCACTGGCGCCGAATAACATCCCGTATCCGCCAAATCACCGATTTGTCGGCAGGAAGGCGAGCCTGGATCTACTGCATTCGCGCCTTTTCTCTGAAGTGCGAACTTCAGTGGCAATAGTGGGGATGGGCGGTGCGGGCAAAACTCAATTGGCGGCGGAATACGGTCATCAATACAAAAGCGCTTATTCAGGAGGGACATTCTGGTTTGACGCAAGAGACGAGTCTCGACTTCAAAAGTCCTATCTTGAGACGGGCGCGCTCCTCTTCCTCGGCAAAGAAGTAGACCCTTTAGATATTAAAAATCGGGTTCATGCTCAACTGGCGCAACAGACCGCCCCTACTCTTTTGATTTATGACAATGCAGACGAGAACTCGATGTTGCGTCCTCTCATCAGGCTTGTCTCAGATTCTCCTAAACTGTCGCTATTAGTCACTTCTCAAAAATTACATGCAGTTCATAAGTGTGAAATCATTGAGCTTCCCTCACTTACGGACGAAGAAGCGATCAAGCTTCTTAACAGCGGTGAAAGCCCAAAAAACAGAGAGGAAGAAAGCGCCGCTCGTGAAATCGTGAAGCGAGTCGGACATCTGCCGCTCGCTCTTGAACTCATTGCAAGTCATATTAAAATGTCGCCGTTCGGAGTTGTCGACTATCTGGAACAGTTGAAAGCCGACCCGAACAAAGCTCTGGAAAAGGCGCGTCGGTGGTTTGAATCGGAGACGGACCATATCGGAAGCGTCTACGACACGATCCGTCTCGCCGGCACAGGATTGAATGAAGAAGCGGAAAAGGTGTTGAAAACGCTTGCTTGTTTCGCGCCGCAGGACGTATCGCCTTCCCTTCTTTGCGAGGCTGCAGGGATAAAAGAGGAGGATGACGAGGCTATTAGCGAGTTGTATGCGCGGTCGCTTTTAAAATACTCAAGGGCGGAAAATTCCACTGCAAAAACCAACCGTCTGACCATGCACGAACTTGTGGGCGTCTGCATCCGTCGTCGTATGAATGATGAGAGCCTGGACGAAGCTATGTTGGTTCAAATTTCGGCATCGCTGGCAAAGATGCTGAAAAAGGCGAATGACAGCATGGATTGGCGCAAAGTGCATTCGGATATTCTCGCAATTCGCAGCATGATCCGGCAATACGATCGTCTGAAACTGCCGTTTGCCGATTGCAAGGAACTGTTTTATGAATTGGGAGTTTATTACCTTCACTCGAATGACGCAATACAAGCGGAGGCGTTTTTGGAACAAGCGACGGCACGTGCAGGCGATCAATACGGCAAGCGGAGTCTGGAAGCGGCGAGATTTCTCAGATTGCAAGGCGAAAACTATTCGGAAGCGGACGGAAAGATGTCTGCAAGAGCGCTCAAACCCGTTCGAAAAGCCTGGTGGAGCGCAATGCAGGCGTTGCCTCGCAGTTCGGAGGGGCTGATTGAGTTCTATTGGAGTCTTGGAATAGCGCTTCGAAGGGAAGAATCGTTCGACAGGGCTTTGGCTTGCTACCTGCGCGCGCAACGGATATGCGCGACCTCTCACGGCGAGGATAGTTCGCAGATGGCGGTTTGTTGGAACTATCTTGGCGTTTTTTATGAGGTAAGGAAAGATTATGCGCAAGCGGAAACCTGCTATCGCAAGGCGCTTGCCATAGATTTGGAGCGCGGACTTGAGAATATGCAGGTTGCCGTTCACTCCAACAATCTCGGTCGCGTCTTGACGGAGTTAGGCAATCCGCTTGAAGCGATTACGAGGCACAAGGAAGCGGAGAGCATCTACACGCGAATATTCGATAGTCGACATAAGGACGTCGGGGCGAGCCTCTGCTATCTCGGAGAAGCATACGGTTGCCTGATGGACGATGCAACTGCAAGAATATGTTACCGAGATTCACTAGAAATTTTTCAGAATTTTTACGGCGCAAAACATCGCAACTGTCAATACGTGCAAACTCGCATTGACAAGTTGCAAGAAGCCAGCGCAACGAACATCAACTCTGATTAGTCGGAACCTACTGCTAGCCTTCCCCTGACTGTCGCTATCATGGAGGAGACCGGAAATGCTTCACCCCCGCACTCATCTCAATCTCATCTTTTGCGTCGGCGCAGTAATGACGCTTCATTCCGCGAGCGCTCAAAACTCGTCCTCTAAAATCCGTTACACCAACGGGCTTCACGGCGGCATAGACATTGCCCGCAGCAGCATGGCTCTGACGGACAAACACCCGCTGGCAACCGACTTAAGCAACCCCGGATACCCCATGAGTGGAAGGTTTCGCTTACTCTCATCCAATACTCGATTCAGATTGCCCATATGGCAAAACGGTTTTGCACCATTCGTACCTCTCAATGAATATGTCAACATGTTCATAGATTCAATTAATCTACTTAACGACAGTAAAAGCCTCCTTAAGCTCGCAAAAGACGAACCCTACTTAAAGCAGTTAAGCAGACAGGAAAAAGCGGAACTCGCTCTCATCAAAGACAATCTCAAGGGTTATGAATTGAAAACTGATGAGGACGGCAAAAAAATAAAGGAACTAGAGTTGCGGGGAAACTTCACGCTTTTCGTCGCATCTGAACGATACAAAAATTTAGAAAGAGAACCGAAAAATGTGAACTGCCTGGGATTACAAACGCGCGTGTATGGAGATGAGTCCGTGCATTCCCTTGATTATCTCTACGGAAACCGACATCCAAGCGTCGATGTCGGGCTTCAAAGTTTCTGGGGAAGCAGTTCCGGAGTCGGGATTGGACTGCGTTTTCCGCTCTTCCGCTTACGAGGTTTTTTCAACGATGTTGATCCTAACATCGAATACGTTCTCACGGGTAATGTTAATGACATTAAGGATGAAGATAGCTACTCATTAGCGGAAAGAAATTTTATTAAAACGATTGAACGTAACGTGAAAAAGGAGCAAGCTCGGTACGTTACGGATATTCAGCATCCCGCAATTGCTTTCGTAGGCGGGGCGCGAACCATTGATCGTGTCGGGCAGACCTACAATGCCGGAGTGAACTTCTCAATTCTTAAAGAGCTTAGTAAACATGGACCCTCCGTCGAACTCCTTGCCTCGACTCAGTACTTCTGGTTTCATTCTAGACTGAAAGATGCACAGGGCGGGCGCGTCCCCTCTTCCGAAACGGCTCGTTTCGGATTAGGCTTCGCTGTTAATGATCGAATGGTTGAGTTCGAGGAACTGATTAAGGGCGATAAGGAGGATGAGAATTATACTGAAGGGAAACGATACAACTTGAAGTACTGGCATTGGCAAGCAGGGGCGGAGTACAGCTTCAAAAATCGCCTTACGGAAGGCGATACCGTAACCGGCTATCTTCGCAATCGAGACAACGGCGGAAACGAGTATACTGTTTATGCGGGAGTCGCAAGCGCCCAGGGATTTTTCGGCTTTGCCTTCTCAAAGAAGTTTAAATAAGCGCATCGAAGGGATTATTAATGACAACTGTAGCGGACTATCTGATCGAACG